>NZ_DASTAT010000026.1 GCF_035712445.1 Oligoflexus sp.
CCACCAGAAACCCAAAGCCATTCTGCTCACAGGCTTGAAACACAGCATTATTGCAGTAACCCGAATCCGCTCGCAAAAGAGGCCGGCGGCGAACCGCTTGTCGTGGGAGGTGGCGAGCCACCTCACTGATCACAAAGGGAGTATCATCGGCGGTGAACGCATTGCCTTCACGCACATTCAGGTAGTGGAGGAAACCTTTCTGATCAAACACTTCAATGGAATCCAGGCCCCACTCTTTTTTGTAGTTGTAGGCAAGACCCTCCATCTTCACGCCATGCTGCTCGTGACCCGTCGAATCAATATCCAATTCAAACGTTCTGACGATCGGCTGCGGATATGAAATTCCCCTGCCAGACGGCAGAGCTCCTGATTCAAACGCTGCAATTGAAATCCGGAAAATTTGCGCAGATAATCGCCATATGTTGTCGAGCCGACCAGGGAGCCATTGACCTCGCGAAACATGGGGTCCGTACGAAGATTGTCCATATCCTCCAGACATTCCGCTCCGCTCAAAAAGCCCAGCAAAAGAGCACGAAATTTATCAAATCCTGAGGCGCCGGAGGCTATCCGCTGGCGAGGCAGAGCCTCGCCAACACGCTCATGGAGCCGGCTGCCCACAAGCAGCTCGTTGAACAAAAGCAAACCACCGAGTGACGACAAATTCCGGTCCTGAAAAACCACGCGATCCATCATGTCAGCATCCTGCCTGAAGCAGCCCCTTCCGTGGGGCATGCTGCTGAACGATTTACGCTCCTTTGGCCTGACTGTAAATCCGGCAAATTGAAGAATTTTACCCGAGGGTGAAACGGGATCTACGCTTGTACCATAATACAGACCTGGATTTCGTCATGACGACAGGGAAGAGTTTCGGGGATCCAGGATGATATATCATCCTTTATATAACATAAAGGATGATCCTTCATCCCTAGGATAGGCGAAGAACTTGCTTCCAGAAGAAAAAGTCTCAAAATGCAAGGCATCCCTTTGTAAAAAAAGCAAAACCGTACCAACCAAGTTCCAAGAGTCGAGCGTTGCCACTGAAGGGAGCTAAGGGACATTGAGTACGCCCAGCCTCTAGGCAATCCAAACCACATAACTTATTCGAACCAGGCCTTGTGAATGCAGCAGACTGACCCGACAAAGCTCACAAAATACAAAAATAACTTGCCGCAGATGCAAATCCCGCCGAGCCAGGCGAGCCCATTCCAGGCCACTCAGCACCAATCTTCAGCTACAACTCGCATTTTGACCCCGGCCCGAGCGGGCGGAGCAGCAGGCATTCCCAGCAGATCTGTCCAGCATCCCTCACGCAGCGGTAAATCGTGGTATGGTCGACTTCAAGCCCACTTTCCGCGGCCATCTCCTCCAAATCGCGATACCTCAGCTTGTAGCTTAGATGCCAGCGGACGATAAACATAGAGGCAGGCGACTCGTAAAACTATGAAGGTTCTCCCTCCCACTCGTTTATATTCCATGCTTTTATGGATTGTTCCCTGCAGCCTATTTTTGTAGAAGAGACACATCGGCAAAGGTCCAATATTTACCGGGAGGTTCTCATGGCAAAGGCAGGAAGTGTTATGCGTTTGTCCGGTATGATGGCTCTGTTCCTGATGCCGGTCATGGCTCAGGGGGGAGAGCAGGACGCCTGTCTTCAGATGCAAAAGAAAATGGATAGCATGATGGAGATGATGAAGTCTCATCATGAGATGATGGCCAACCAGTGGGTAGTGGCTGGTGACACGATCTATACCCTGATTCAAGGGCGTCTGCAGAAGTTGAGCCCCAGCCTTCAAACCAGCCGGGACGTTGCTCTGGATGAGCTGGTTCCCACTCCGGATAGTGGAATGGCTGCAGCTGGCCTGATGCCTGATTTGAAAGTATCGGACGGTGCAGTTTTTGTGGTCTGGCATGGGTATCTTCTGAAATTTGATGCGGATCTTTCCTTACTGGCAAAAACGAAGCTTTAAGAGAGGCTGGCTTGAAGGCTGGGGATCGACGCAGGGCAGGCGCATGATAGGGATGCACTGGGTTAAAGGAGCCATTCGATGGGAAGCCAGGACATGATCTTAAGACCCAAACGCAGCCAAAATCCAGTTCCAGGTTCTTCATCAAGTCTGACTTCACGGCCGTCTCGTAGTCCGATCCAATAGAGCCCTCCATCATCGGCAAGTCGGACTTCGTAGGCCTGATGATCGATTCTGCGATCGAAAACCGATTGAATATCCCTGGCAAGATTGGGGCTGTCTATCACAAAGCCGAGTTCTGTGTTCAGATCAGCCGATCTCGGATCAAAATTGAACGACCCAATAAAAATCCGATTCACGTCAATCCCCATTGTCTTGGCGTGTAAACTTGTCTGCGAGCTTCCCCTCCCTATTCCCTCCGTTTGGATGCGTGGCGTCGCGTTTCTGAACTCGTATAGCTCGACATTCAATTGCAGGAGTGGTTTTCGGTATTTTGCATAACCGGCATGAACAACGGCCACATCAGTAGCCTCGAGGGCATTCGTTAAGACTCTTATCTTAACTCCCTGGGCCGCAAGCGCGGCGAAGGCGTCCACGCCATCATCCGTCGGCACAAAGTAAGGCGAGACGATATCCATCCGCTGTTCCACCGGGCCCATCGCATCCCTTAAGCGCTGCAGAAGCATGGATTTCGGTGGTGCTTTGCCTAAACCCTTGGCAGGATCATCACTCACCATATACGTGCCGGCCCATTCCAGATTGAGCTGCCCGTTCTTCAGCTCCTGCACAAAGGTTGAACTGCGCACGGTATCCAGGTAATCCTGCGCCTCGGCGCTTCTCCTTATATTCCCTGCAGTCGCTGCGATATCAGCTTGAGGCTGCTCATCGTCCAGGATCAGGTTCGCGGGATAGGCCGATTGACTCGCCCAGTAACGATCAAAATCCTTGGATACATCTTTCACTATGGGCCCCACCGCGAGAACATCGAGATCAACAAAGAGCATATCTGTAGTGACGCCAAAGTACTCATCACCCACATTACGCCCACCGATGATGGTGGCTTGATTGTCGGCGGTAAAAGACTTGTTGTGCATGCGCCGATTCAAGCGCCGAAAATCCGTAACATAGCCCATCCACCTTGGACCTCGGATCAGGAAAGGATTAAAGAGGCGAACTTCAATATTGGGGTGAGCATCGAGGACCTTAAGAAGGGGATCCATTCCGGAAGTATTATTGTCATCGAGGAGCAGACGCACGCGAACGCCGCGATCGGCAGCGGCCTGAATGCTCTCCAAGAGCAGGATTCCCGTCGTGTCCTGATGCCAGATGTAATACTGAATATCAAGGCTCCGCTCCGCAGCTTGAGCCAAAAGTATGCGGGCCGCGAAAGCCTGCCTTGCCTGGCGTAAGGAATAGATTCCTGATTTCCCCTCATGACGGGCTGATAGAGGAACAATCGTTTGGCCCATGGCTGTGGAATCCGTATCACGAAATGCAGTCGAAACTGAACGCTGATCCAGAGAAGGAAGCGTCCGGCATCCCACAAGGCAGAAGAAGATGGAAAGGCGGTTGCAGAATTTCAACACATTCAAAACCCCCTTGAGACACTGGATAACAAGGGGATAATAGTCAACACTCAAGCTTACTCAGTATGGGTTCGACGTGGGTAGGACTATGCTGATCAGCTGAGTTTGCTCCGCAATCTATCACTGCCGACGCCGATGCTGGACTTGAGGCTGCTCGCGAGTTGATGACACAAAACCCAAGTTTCGATAAAGGAGAGCATTATTCAGACTCAAAAGACCGTCTTCGTTTCTCCACACCAACGCATATTGATCGAGGTGCATACTTTGCGATTCGTCATTTAAGTCGCGAACATAATAATGAGTGTTGGCCAGGCTCAAACCAAGACGACCAAATCGGACCAAGCTGAGGGCAAGAATTTCGGTGGCAATGATACCCTGTTCCTGCTGGCTGTAAAGCAAATTTAACTTTAAGAAAGAATCATCGGCAGGACGCATCTCGTCTGCCAGGACGTTAGGAGTTTGGAGAATGAACAGGGTGGATAGAACGATCATCGACTTGTCACCTCGGGGAATGGTCGCAGGGAAGGGTTGCGGCTTAAGACCCAGATGCCATGAATTCATCGATGTGAGGAATCTTATAAAGGTGCCTATGTAAATTATTGTCTATTTCATCTTGATGACGGATTTTACTACGAATGCCTCGAGCAGGACCCTGGATCGCAATACGCGCCACCTCATGGAGGCAAAGCGGGATTGCATGGAGTTGTCGACAGGGAAAGTCGGAGAGGGAGATGGCCGTATATTCTCTTGCCATCTGAAATTGACTTCTGAATTTGGTTTAGAATCGTTCAACCGGTTCGATAGGTGACCATTTTCGAAAGGTTCCCATGGTCGCTTTGAAAGGCGGCTTGAAGAAAACAAGCTTGTGATCCCCGAAGACCACCACACCTTCACCACGATTCACACTTGCAATTTTAACTTCCTGCGAAATGTGGCTCTTCATGTTTTTGGGACAGCTTGCTTCATAGATAAAAACCCGGGAACCTTGCTTTTGCGCTGCTTCAGCTGCTTCCATAACGACTTCATTCGTGTGGATACTGAGCAGTCGACCCTGGCTGCCCCATTCGTTCGCGAAGACCTGAGTTTTCGGAGATCGACGATGCATAACGACGATATAGAGATGCTCGCTCACGGTTTCCCAATTCAATAGAGTATGTGAAATATATTCTCTTAAGACTATTGTCGCATATTGGATTAGGCAAGTTTTGCTTGGGTATATAGACCGCTCAAAAGGCTCCGGCGAGGCCATTGCAATGACCTGCCCAGGACACACCCTGCCCTGCCTCGATCGCCGTCCTTTTCATGCTGGGCGCCCAAAGAAGAGGACACACTGATCAGAGCGGCATCGTAGGCCTATGGCTGGACTGATTGTAGAGCTCGATCGCTTCCGGCATATGCTTTTGCAAGTCCTCCATGCGACTTTTGGGATCGGGGTGCGTCGAGAGAATCTGGGGCATCCGCTCTCCTGCTTCGCTCATGCGGTTCCAAAGATTCACGGCCTCCCGTGGATCATAGCCCGCCTTCGCCATGAGCTGGAGGCCGAGCCGATCGGCTTCTTTTTCCTGCAGACGACTAAACGGCAAACTGATCCCAACCTCGGAACCAATCCCGAGAGCCGCTGCGATCAAATCCCGATAGGCGGAGTTTTGATAGGTCAGGCCTACAAGAGACAGAGCCCCCTGCTGCAGCAGTTGTTCGCTCATGCGTTCGGCCGAGTGACGAAGCAGAGCGTGAGCCACTTCATGCCCGAGCACAGCAGCAAGACCCGCATTATTTTGAGCGTAGGGCAGAAGACCTGTGTAAATGGCAACTTTGCCGCCCGGAAGGCAGAAGGCATTGGCTTGATCATCGCGCAGGAGAGAAAAGCGCCAATCATAATCCTGCTTCCCACTCACCTGTGCAATCGCCGAGCCAACCTCAACAATCTCACCGGTCTCTCGCGGGTCGTTCGACACCGGACTCTCCGCCAGAATTTCTTCGTAGGCGTCCGTGCCCATCTGGTTCATTTCTTCATCAGAAATAAGGAGCAGCTGAGGTCGTTTGGAATCTGCAGATTGACCGCAGCCAAAACAAAGAGCCGCAGCGCAAAGAATAGAAAAAGTCCGCTTCATGATGATCATCCCTCAAAAGAACCTGATTGAGTTGGCAAAAGGTCAAGCTGGCATTACTCGCCCCATCCGAACTTGAAGCAACTTTCGTGCTAGTTTCCTGTTCACCTTGCACGTAGCCCCGGCCGCTGTACCTGACAAGCAGAGGGGATCGGCGCTCGTCCACAAAGAGTCACAGGCGAAACGAGAAGATGATACTTCCTCTGCACTCAACATAGGACCAAGGCATCTTGAGGCACTGCCCTGGGCCTTTGAAGAAATCGTCCGCCGGCATCCCATGCTCCAATCCAACTTCGTCGTTCAGGACGGCATGACCGTGATGAAGACTGCGGATCGCCTCCTTGATGTCGTGGAGATCGATCTCAGCGGCGAGGCCCTTTGCTGGGTGAAGTGGAGGCTGCGCTCCTGCGCTCATCTTCGATTCAGCAGGCTGTGGCTGTGACACGGAACAGCGCGCGCGGAACCAGGGAAATCGATGCTTCTATCGTTCCCCGGAACGAAACCGCTTTCGATCTGCAGAGCGGCAAGATCGAGGGGTACGCCCCTGCCGCCTTTAAGCATCCGTAAGTTTCACAAGGGCGATACGCTCAAGACTCGCGGCCGTCGCCCGTCCTTCCCGATCGGATGCTGAAGCAGATTTTCAAAATGCGCCAGAGTATTGGAGGCGAGCCTCGTTAACATACTCAAAAACACTTGATTCAGCGTTTTCCCCGTTACTCGAACGGACTTTTCCGGCAAAGTTCAAGGGTATTTCCACGGGGCCTGCAAAGCTTGCCGAGTTTTCCGTAGACATGATTTCCCCTGAATAGAAGTATTTCGCCCTCTGGATTTTCACAGCAATCGGTCGTGCACTGTATGCAGCGGCATGCGTAAGCCAATGGCCGCTTGAAAATTTCACCGTATCCTTGGCACTAGTCAGATCCCTAAGATCAAGATCGTAGGTATAGTCATCGCTGCTCGTTAGCGATCCACCTTCGTAGGTCTTGACCCGATTCGCCACAAGATACCGGCAGTCCTCCGAAACTCTGGTTGCTCCAGATTCCGCCCGAAGAATAATCTTCCACAGAAGCCCTTGCGAAGGCTACGGCCGCTGCTTTATAGAGCGTTTCCAACTCGGCATCTTCGGCCTTTGTGCGAACGCCTTTCACCGGCACGTCCACAGTGACCTTCCTGCTGATCTCACGCCCTCCGCATCCTTATATCGAGCGACGAGGTCCACCTTGCCTGGTTTGAGAGCTGTCAAAACCCGGTCTTTGATTGCGACCACATCTGACTTGCTGTATTCAATCGTGGCCTGCGATGTCGCATCAGTGAATACGCTCCGCTTGTCGGTAAGGCTGACTTCAAGTTTCACGGGCACCGATTTTCCCTGACGAAGTTCCATGGTCCGGTTCGCGTTGTCATCGTAGTCATAAGCAACAAGGTCGCTCAAGAATCGCAGTCTTCCAGGGGCTGGCGAATCGTTGGTGTAATCCACTGTGAAAGATTTTCCAGGGAGAGGATTGTAAGCTGCTGTCACGGAACTCTTCCCAACCCCATTCGAATAGACCAGCGAAATCCATACAAGCCGGCCAGGCAGAGCACGACCCATGTCAGTCTTTGCAGAGGAGAACACAGTATCTGGTGGATGTCACGCAGTTCAAGAATGCCTTGATCCTTTCCAAGCACAAGAGTCGGAACATGGAGACCAGGTCGGAATGCAGACCGCCTGCTTTCTGAGCAGCCTTACTTGTTGTCCCATTCCTAATACGCGCTCACGAAGAGTTTTCTGAACCTCGAGCAGTTAAGAAAATTTTCTCGACTCGCGCGTGCATCTCAAAATTCCCTATGCTCCGTGAAAGTGCCGGCAGCCAAGGAAATCCGCTATTCATAGAATTGATCGCCTTTAAGGCTCAGGTATTATCTGAATAGATCAGACTTTTCTTTTCATATAAGAATCACTGCTGAACACGACAAGGAGGATATCATATGAGCTTGAATGGAATTCCCAAGAGCCTGCTTTTCACCCTTATGGGCGTCTGCTTTTCCATGACTGTAGCGACTTCCAAAGGAATGGCAGCGGATCTCAACTATGTGGAAGACAATCAGAACGCCTCTGTTCAAGATGAAAGCACCGAGTATGTGGAACGAGCCGCGATCGCTGAATCCATCGCCAAGGCCCGAGCCGAGCTCGGCGTGGCCATCTCCAAAGCGAATGCCATGGCTGTCGGCGTGGGGGGGCCGGCGATCGCACGGGCACTTTCCCAAGCGAATGTCAGCCTGGGGCAAGCGTTCGCCCTGTCATCCGCCACTGCAATTTCTCCGTCCCGAGCCGCTGCTATTGCCAAATCCCTAAGTATCGCCCAAGCTGTCCTGGGTGAAGCTTATGCGAAATCCAGCTCGCTCGCTGTCAGCACCGGGGGCCCTGCTGTCGCGGTATCCATCTCCATCGCCATGACCTTCGTGGGGACTGCTATCGCAGAGTCCGAAGCTATTGCGGTGGGCGGCTGAACCTCCCTGGAGATGGACGCTCGTGTCCATCTCCCTATCCAGAAGAAGATGCTTAGTATTAAAGGCCATACTTATGCTGAAATTAAACTTGATTTTAACTCTGTTCCTGAACCTTTTTTTCATCAGCCCTGGGGAATCGTCCCTTTATGCTTCGCAAAACCTGGTAGAGCAGTCTTGCACTCAGGTTTTGGAGCAAAGGCTTGTTGTGGTGAACGAGAATGGAAAATGCACAGCGACCTGGACATGTGACGCAAAAAACCTGTCTGTGCAGTGCGAAAACACGGAGTGCAAATGTTTCGACGGTGACCAGTACTACAACGTTTCCTCGTATCCGGGCTGTGACTCGTCGAAGTTGAGCATCTGTTTCACCAAATAGCCGAGCGGACTCTAAAACAAAGCATCCCCATCGCTTTTCGTGGTATCAATCGATGCCACGAAACGATGTTTTTTCATGCAATACCCGACAGGAGCCAGGAGAAATCCCTGAAGCCTTGCAGAACGTTGAGGCGGCGAGCTCCAGCGACCAGCCGCAGCTGCCTATAAGATTAACCTTGGATAGTCATTCCCGACATATGGAAATCCCTGTGTTGAATTGTAGCGCCGATTCTCTTATGAAAAATCATAGGCTAAACCTTCGAATGAGGAAACCATCATGCCCGATCAGAATATCCAGAATCCAAGTGAGAGCGCCCATACCTATAGCTCGCAACAAAAAGTTTTTGCCAATCTGGATCGCATCCTGAGTAACCAGGAAAAGGTCGACAAGGTTCTATCGAACCAGGCCACTATTCTAGCCAATCAAGACCGTATCTTGAGAAACCAGGAAAAGTTGGATACGATCCTGAACAATCAATCCATTATCATTTCGAATCAAGAACAGCGGATCATCGCTACGCTTGAAAAAGTTCTGGAAGCTCAGCAAAGATCATCAGTGCATTGATTGACTTTGTTCATACTTTACGCAGGCATGACAGAACACAATAAGAGAAAGAGACTCGATAGGCCTCTTTCTCTTGCTATTTTTGTGCAAGAGCCTGATTCACAGCCGACACGATTGCCGCCTTGAAACAGGCAAACTCGCGCCCGGGGCTCGGAATTTTCTGCAGCTTAAAAGGTCATAAGAAAGCTTGCCTGCCCCCCGCCCCAGGGATGGAAACCATGCCTGGTAAAAGGGAAGTCTCTGGCGATCTGATCCAGATCCCAGGTTGAAGTCAATCTCATGCGTCCATGCCGGCCCAAAGCAAAATCAGGTCCCCAGTTTAGTTTGACTTCAGTGGAATGCTCGTGTTTTTCTTCATCCACATTCACTTGATTGATTGTCAGCCCCCAATGCTGCTGATGCAGGCCTTCCCAGAAAGGTCTGCTCCAATTCCACAGCAGAGCCGCTTCATAACGCCCCATTTGATCGTCCAGAACGGATTCATCCAGGACATGCTGCTTTTGCGTCGTCTCCCCAAGAGCCCACAGTGCATACGATACCGACTCCTGGCCCAGTCTGATGCGCTGACCGAATTCCAGGGTTGAACGAATATCCTGATATCCTTGCCGCGTCGGGCGTGAAAGAGCTTCCAGAGATTCCCGTTCCCGAACCTGTGTCAGATGCACGAAGAATTCCTTGGTTTCAGCCATGTTGTATTGCCAGTAAAGATCGGTCAGCTGCCATTGATAGGCATAACGCTGATCTTTGCTGACCAGGTGCCAGTCCACAGGCTGATCCTGCTTATGCTGCAAACGCAAAGTCGAACGGCTCCAGGTCTGCAAAGCCAGCAATTCCCACGACCAGGGATGGCGCGTACGATAATTCTCGCGTTGGAGTTTTTTTTCATTATAGAACGTGTCCACGGACCAAGCGATGAGCTGCCATTGAAAACCTTCAACCGGCTGATAATCCAGCTTCACTCCAAGATCGGCAAAAGACTTTTCGGTACTGCCGTCCGCGAGAATGCCGAAACGCCAACCATTCTGCTGAGCCCCATAAGAGAGTTCCAAGGCCGAATCGCTGCGTATACTGCGTGGCTCCTCACTGCGATCCGAGGTGAAAGCCAGCTGCCAAGGGTCATCCTCCGACGTTCTCAGCTTGAGGCTCTGCTGATAGAGAAATTCCTTCTTGTTGAGGCTTCCGGCTGCCGAACGAAAACCCACGCGCGTCCCTGACCAATTCACTTCCCAGCTGGAGGGATCCCGGTAGCTGAGAATGTCATTGTAGTACTCGACACCAAGGCCAGTGACTCGATCAAGCGTGTCCGCATTATGATGGTTCCAGCGCGCCTCACCGTCCTTCGTTAACAGGACAAGCACCAGCCCTACTCCATAAATCGCAGCATTTTGCATGGCTTGACCCATCAATGAACTTGCCTTTATAAGCGGATGCAATGGAACGGCATTTACGCCATGAAAAAGTAAGTCGACCACTCAAAATAGCCCATTTTGGTCGCCAGTAAAAGCGCTATAGAATGAGACAGACGCCTCCAGGAACGCCGGGCCACTGATCAGCCATCGCCGCTGACGCCGACGCCGGAGGTTTTGTCCCCAGCGCGACTCTCTAAATGGAAGCGCGTCCTGCGCGGCAGGGCAGGCCATTCTACGCGATGTGGTGACGCTCTGCTGCAGTTTCCGCCTGTGAAGACCGCAGGCGGACTCAGTAATCCTCAGTCAGCGCGGCAATCCAAAGCGCTCAGAAACTGGACTCCCTGGTGACTTTGAAAGCGTGACTGTGCGCTTCACTTCATCGAAACGTTCACTGTTTTTCTCTTCAAGCAGGATGACATTGACCCCGAATAGTACTCCGGCGAAATCTGGGAAAACACAGGCTGCAGGGCGTGATTGCCAGCGGAAAATTGCAGGCCTTCTGAGACGACGCCCTCTGCTCATGTCGGCGATAGTCTTCGAGCATCCGCTGGAATGCCCAATGGAAAATTCGATCGGATCTCACGGCCCTGCCTTGATCCACCATGCCATGAGATTTTGCCACCTGATCGTTTGGCCGCGTCCAGGCTCAGTGTATTGGATAGTCGAATGGTTTTATTTAACAACTGCTGTGTGAAAAGTTCCAGCTCCATGAGAACTCATTGCGTTTAAAGTTGAACGAGCTTATGTATAGTTTGTTAAGATTTTCTGTTTTTCTGCTGGAAAACGGAACAGCTGCTCGATTGCCCAAGGTTTGAAAACACGGGAACTTGAAAACCATGATTGCTCTGAAAAACGTACTACTCCCCGAGCATCATTTTGCGAGGCGAGTATCCACCAGCCTCCCTGAAATCATGGAAATGCGCCGACGCCAGCTTAAAGACCGCGAACGACAATGGCTTCACATACTTTTTAAGCTGCTGCCAGGTATAGCCGGGGCATTCGGGATCGGAATCGGCGTCATTTCCCTTCTGGGCTGGCATCTCCAGCGCCCTCTTCTTTCTCGATGGGACCCGAATTTCGCGCCTCAGTCTTACAACTCTGGTATTACTTTTATAATACTGGGACTTGGCCTCTTGTTCCTTCGAACACCATGGAAGCCGGTGTCGGCTGTTTGCAGCGTCCCCCCAGTGGTGCTTGGTCTGACGGTCATATACGAATGGCTAACCGATAGTTCAACAGGGATAGAGACAGTCGCATTCTCGTTTTTCTCTCCCCTTGGGTTGAGCTATACAGAAAAGACCTCCCCAAATACGGCAGTCGCGTTCGTGTTCCTGGGACTATCCCTCTTTCTGAGTGCAGTCCGAAACGTCAAGCGGCCGCCGAGTGAGGCGATTCAGGAGTTCATTGCCGCAGCGGGAGCCATCGCGGCCGCATTCGGATCCTTGGCCCTCATTGGCTATGGACTGAATATTCAGGCCACTTATGATCTCGGCGCCATCGCGCGGATGTCACTCAATTCGGCCCTCACCTGTGCCATCATAGGCTTTTGCCAGGTGGCATGGACTTGCGCAGAAGACCTGAGTCGTGGCCGGACCTTGTTGTTCTGCTTAAGAGCACCGCTCGTGTTTTTTATCCTGTCCGGCTCTATCGTCATCGCCAGTGCTGTCTATAACAGAACGTTGGACTTGCAAAGAATCAACGCTCAAGTGACGGCACAGGAGATTAAAAATGAAGTGATCGCCGGGATCACACCCCCCGTCAATGCTCTCTCGCGCCTTGCTACGCGAACTTTTCGCATGACCAGCACGCGTGATCGGATATCCAAGCAGGAATGGCAGGCCGAAGCCCATGAACTCATTTCTGACATGCCGGAACTTATCCATGTGGCATGGCTCAGTCATACGCTCCTGGCGGCGTGGACTGCAGGGGGCCAGGTCGCGCCTGAAATTGACGTGAGCGAGGCGTATGCTCATGATAGCCTGGTGCGCGTCCAATCGCAGATCCCTGGTTTATCCTGCCAGCCGCAACTTTCTTCAACCTGGAGAGGTTCGCAACCAGGTCGCACTATGATGATAGCCATCCCGGTTGGCTGCGAATCATCGTCTCCAGGAATCATCGTCGGCAGTATCAGCATGGAAAGGATCATTCAAGAAGCCATACACGATGCAGAAGCCGCAGGATATGGAGTCCGTATTGCCAACGACAACGTCACATTCTATAAAACGCAGCAGGCGAATATCTCTTTCGATCATACCCTCAGCACGATAACAGTACCGATCTATGATCAGCTTTGGAAAGTGGAACTCTTTTCAGGACCGGGCATCGAAAAGGCAGCTCCGGATGGCAACCACCTCTATTTCCTCGTGCTCGCTTCAGGTCTGCTGATGGCCTTGCTGGTCAATACCGTCATGCGGCTCGCGGCCAAGACGCGCCTTCGCGAGGATAGTCTGGCCATGACGGTCGCAGAACTCAACGAGGAAGTGAAGCGCCGGGAATCCATTGAACACGATCTACGGAAATCTGAAGAAGCGGCTGAGGCGGCCCAGAAGGTTGCGGAAGTTGCCAGCCATACCAAAACTGAATTTCTGGCAAATATGAGCCACGAAATCCGCACCCCCATGGGAGCCATCCTGGGTTTCTCAGAGCTGATGCTGGCTCCTGCCGCCACTCGTGACGATCGTATCAAATTCGCCGGAATCATCCATCGGAGTAGCCGCAATCTCTCCAGGCTGCTTGATGATATCCTTGATCTTTCGAAAGTTGAGTCGGGACATCTCACGATCGAGAAACGCGATATCGTTCTGGAAGATGTGATATTCGATGCAATAGAGCTTTTAAGAAAGAGAGCGGACGACAAGGGTCTGCAGCTTCATGTCACGATCGATGCGGATGTCCCCAAGCGGATCATCACAGATTCGGCCAGGCTCACTCAAATCATAATCAACCTTCTCGGGAATGCCTTAAAGTTCACTGAAAAAGGTGGGGTTAGCCTCACGGTTCGCGCGCCTGCAACGCAAATGGGGGACGCTCCGTCCTTCCAAACCCTGACTTTTGCCATTACCGACAGCGGTATCGGCATAAGTCCCCAACAGGCCCAGCATCTCTTTAAGCCTTTCAGCCAGGCAAACGCTTCAACGTCTCGTCGCTACGGCGGCACGGGTCTCGGTCTGGCCTTGTCCCGCCGCCTCGCTCAAATGCTCGGTGGAGATGTCGTCCTTGCAGAATCCGCTATCGGCAAAGGAAGTCGATTTGAAGCGACCATTCAAGTCGGACTGCCAGTTTCGGAAGCCGTGATCACGCCTCACATGAAGAGTCCGTTAACGCAAACATCCCCCCAGAGTCTCGCGGGCCGCAGAATTCTAGTGGTCGATGATGCCGAGGATAACCGTCTCCTGCTGAACCTGTTTCTGCGCAATATCGGTGCGACAGTCGAATGCGTTGAGAATGCTCAACTCGGTATTTCCCGTGCCCTTGCTACGCCCTTCGACGCGATTCTCATGGACATTGAAATGCCTGACGTCGATGGATATCAAGCCACGCGACAACTGCGTTCCGAGGGCTATCAGGGCCCGATTATTGCCATCACGGCTCATGCCACGCAGGAGGTGCGATTCAAATGCATTCAGGCAGGATGCAATGATTTCATGACGAAGCCGATCAATCGGGATTCTCTGTTAAAACAGGTCAGACAGCATATCAAAGCCAAGGTGTAACGCGAGCTGCTCCTAATAATGAATCCCATGAGCTAACCCTGGGCGCCGCACGGATGTCCGGCGCCTGGCTTCATTAGCGGCCTTCGCAGGCTGCCCATAGGGGTTCAAATTCAGGATAAACCAAAGTCGTCCCTTTCATAACGCGCATGATTTCGCAGGTCTTGACGCGATCCCGTATCCCTTCCGCGATTTCCGGGGCCAGGAGGATGGTCTTTACCTGTCCGAACTGCTGGGAAAGGCCTTTCTCCGTCCAAAGGAGTTCACCAGTTCCACTAAGATCCAACGTTTGAACGACACCAGCTGGAAGGATATTCGTCGGGGTCTTTTCGGAAATCAATGTTTGAACAAAAAGTCCCTCGGCGGGGAGCGTGAGCTCAGCATTCATGTGAAAGACAGGCAGTACATAGGGGGTTTCATTTAAAGGCAAATCCCAGTTTTCCACCGTGCTGCTACTCAGACTGAATTCCCCAAGCTTCAGCTTCCAGACTGAGTTCAAAGTTTGGATGCTGGCCATCTTCAAGCCCAGGGATTCAAGCGCCGGGAACTTGGTCGCAATATCAGCGATATCAAGCGCTTCATCGCGGTTTTGAGCGTCCAATGTCAAGGATTTCAACTGGCTCAATGCACCCGCAGGGACAAATCGAATCGAATTCTCATGGTGCATGATGAGACTCTTCAGATTCGCGTAGAGTTCGAAATGCGGCCGCGTGATGTATCCATCATAGGATTGCCTATAATACTCAAGCTCCTGAAGGGCCGAGAGATCAAGCAGCTTTTCCAAATCATCAATTTCCCGGTGCGATGTGACCAGTGAAGTGAGGGGGATCTTCTTATCCGGCACAGTAATGTTTTTCAGACAACTGTCAAAATAGCTAAAGGCGCTTTCCTTGCACTCAAGGTTCCTGATGTGTAGCTTCTTCAGGGGCAATTGCGTCAAGCTATATAGACTATATTCAGCAATCTGCAGGTTTTCCAGTGCCAACTCTTCAAGCTCAAGCCCCCTCAGAATTCTATCCAATTTCGTCACGTAGGTCGCTCTCGAATCCCCCAGAAGGGCAAACGATTTAAGACGCGGCGACTTGCGCTGCAGGAAGCGGAGGTCAATTTCATCGCTGTACCCCCATCTCATTGTTAGCCTCTCCAATTTTTCAAGCGACAGAATGGAATTGAATCCGGAGAGACGTCCAAGACTCGTGTCATAGTCGACGCTGGTGGCATTGGCGAAATAACCGAGAGGAACACCGCTAGTGCCGCGACCATCAAAACGGGCACGAGTCACGGTCGTCACGGACCCCAGAAAGCTCGGCAAAGGCTTCGGGAGTTTGACATTGTCCGGCATGATTTTCAGCGCAACAAAGCGATCGAAAATATCCTGACAGCTCATATCTTTCATCAGGCTTTCCGAGGCCAGACCCAGGACCCTGGGAAGATCATAGCCCAGCCGAACTTTCCAGTTGGATTTTTCACAGACTTGAACAGGATGCGCGATCGTATCGGCGAGACGTTCGGCTTTGGGATCGTCGCATTCCACCGCAACTTCAAATCGAGTCGTAAGATCGAAAGGAACCCGAAGCGTGTGGCGCCCTTTGCGAGCGATATCGTTTAAGAGTACCGATGATGGAGCCTGCGATCCTGTGCCATCAACCTTGAGGATCTTGCAGCCCTTGCTGTGAGAACCTAGCTCCCAGACGGCGTCGACGCTGATTTGGTCAGCTTGGATCTGCGCGTTTCGCAGAAGCACATACCGCGGGTCGGATACATAGGCAACCGAAGTTTCAAGGCTTGGGACATTGGACCCCGTGCAGTAGATTTGGATGTCCGTTTCCACGGTCAAAAGTGGATAACGCACGGTGGAGTAGATCACGCGCTTCTCATTGGCATTAACACTACGCTTGAAATCAAGGTCTTTGATGGATACCGAACACGTCTCATAGCCGGCGGCGTTGATCTTCAATTCACTCGCTGTGGCCGTAACTGAAAAGTCTGGGGCATACTCAAAGCGCACGATCTCGTTGTTGTAAGCGGTCAGATTATTGCCGTCCTTGCAGCTGATCCGGAAATGGGTCTCCTGCTTGACATCAACATCCATTTCGCCGGTATTCATGCTGGCATTCAGCTGTTTCAGAACAACCCATTCCCGTCCGCGCTCCACCAGGATCTCGCAGCTTTCCGCATTCTCCACAGACCAGGAGAGGCTGACCTTGTGCGTTCCAGGTTCAAGCCAGCGGGTCTTGATGGTGCCAGGACTGGCCAGGAATTTGATCACGTCAACGCGTGGCTTTACTTCAATACCAAGGTTCTGCTGCAGTTTCTCACCGAATTCATTGGAGCAATTCAGGACGAGCGACTTTGTGCTTTGATTCAGGTAGACCAGAAGCTCAATACCTTTCTCCAGTTCACTGCCACGTTCCGAGCGATCAACGAACTGAGTGGCACTGGCATTGTCGGCTTTGACTTCACATTTTTGGGCGCCATTCACCTGAAGAGTGACACGACTCGTATCGAAGCGCGAACTCCCATAAAAACCTTCTGCAGGTCCACGGAAGGCCACCAGCTCAAGCTCGGCCCTCGTGGAAATTGTCAGCTGGCGACTGACCCTCTGGAAGCGCGATCCCAGGCATTCCAGTTGAACAGTTCCCGGAGCAAGGGAGACGCGTTGCTCCGAGGACTCGGCATTGACAGCCATGCTTTCGCTGCCCTGCGCCAGACGGCATTCCTTGGCATGACTGACTTTCCACTGCAAGGGAACATCGACTTTCAATTCACTTTTCTTCTTTTTTAGGGATTCAGCAGGGCCAGTAAAACTCTCGATGCTCAAGCGACTTGAAGGACTGATCTGAGTCGCCACATCCAGGGTGGACGCCACTCTGGAGCCTGATGCGCTTTCACATTCCAGGGTGACTTTGAGAGGTGCGCGAGCAGTGGTAACAGTGTACGAACCTTCTGCTGGATAATTCCGAAGATCCAATCCGTTCGCGGTATCAATCAGCTGACAATGTTTGGCGCTCAAAGCTTTCCATGTGATCACCTCACCCTCTGCGCCAGGTTCTATGGTGAAATGGACGAGGGAAAGTTTGGGAGGAAGGACGATATTCAGCTGTGCACGAGCCGATCCACAGGTCAATTCAGCTTTGCTGTCCGCGGAGAGGGTGACCACGATACTGGCCTGCTTGCTGACATCGTAAGTCCGATCGCTAAGCGACAGGGCGCATTGTTTGGCATTGGTGGTCCATCGCAACTCCACATCCTGGGAGGCTTGTCCCTGGACGGGAGCCAGGAATTGGAACGTGAAATCTTTCAGGAAAACCTGGGTATCTGCCGGAGAATTCGGAACATTGTCAGGAGCGGGTGTCGGCCCGGAACTGGAACCGGATTTCTTATCACACGCAGGAATTACAAGGGAAAAGGCGCTGAGCAAGGCGAGGATACGTAGCATGGTTTTTCGGCTCCACGGTAACAGCAGGGAAATCAATCGCCGTTGGAGCTTTTGCAAGCCTCTGGCCGAATATTAACCCGCTGAATTTATTCGATTATCGAGAATTGCAGAGTTAACGATTATTGAGTTGCGTCAAATTTTTGACGCTTAGGCTGCAGGACACCCAAGGTGATGCTTTATTGCGGCGGGAAGGGTCGGCAGCTGAAAGCCGGCTCGAACCTTGGAAATCTACTGGGCATTCCAACCAAGCCCGATCGTCCCATAGGAAAATGAACCGCTGGATTTATAGTCGTCGGCGATGTCCTTCGCTTCCACAGTGGCGAAGCTGGACCCCAGGCCATAGCGGAGAAAGAGCTCCAAGCTCCCAACGAAATTCACAGACATCCCAAGCTCTGCGACGGGAATTGGGTCCAGCGAAATCGTATACGTTCGATTCACGTTCGCGGGAAGGTCTTCGTATTGAATGGAGAGTTTCTGGATGTTGATGATGCCCGCCCCGATCGACAGGGAGAGATTCTTCCATAAAACAGCCCGAGCCCCCACACCCCCAGCCAGCTGCGAATACGAATTCAGAGCTTGAGGCGGACCTTGGCCCAGAAAATTCGCCATGTCTTTGGTATCGGCAACACCACTGGAAAGTGCCAGATAGGTGTAGATATACTTAAACGGTCGCATTTCCAACTCAAGCGCCAGGGAACGCCCCTCAAAAGAATGCCGCCCATTGAAGTCATTCATGCTGTTGACATAACCGAGATGGATCGAAAAGAAATTAAAAAGAGGAGCATCCTGGTCTATACGAGGCGCTTCTTTGTTCTGGTCAGACTCGATAGCCTGGCTTTCAGCGCCGAGATCAAACCCCTCCTGCATATCACCTTCACTGATATTGGCAAACTCCATCTTTTCCATCACGGTTTCAATATCAGGCAAAAGGTCAATATAGAAATCCAATTCCGCTTCACGTATCGCGGTCGCTTCAAAGCGATCGGCAGTCTCCAAATAGGCTTTGGTTTTCTCAGCCCCCAGGACACGATTAAGATTACTCAAATCCTGCTGATTTAGAGCCTCCCAACTTTCAGCCTTGCTCCCGGCTTTGAGTTCCAGGACCCCGTTTTCGGGCTGATTTTGCTGGATCGCTGTCAGCCTGCTCAATTCCCTATAGTTTCGACCTCGATACTGATCCAGAGACTGCGAATAGGACTGCTGGCTTTCCCTTGAAACCTTGCGCACGGAAATATCGCCATCAAGCCCAATGGCCTGGGTCATCTTGCCTTTTACGGAGACAAGCAGGTCGGCTTTCCTGAGGTCCATAGCCATGGCCGATGATCGAGCGGTAAAACTGCGAAAATTCACATCAGGATTGACTTTGATTCGGGTTTTTCCTGCGATGACGTAAACGGTAGGATTGGCCACTTGAGCCACGAGCAGGCTCATGAAATTCGGCACAAATTGAACGACCGTATTTTCAGAGAGCCTGATTTCATGACGGGATTGAACCCGAATGTGAGCTGAAGATCGGGCCGAAGTGCTTACAAGGTCACCATAGAATAGCTGGGTCGAGTTGCGGACTGGATAAGCCTCCCAGTACCAACCCAGATAGAATGAGGCCTGATGCACTTGAGCCTCGACCCGGCGCTCGAATTCTGGAGGTTTCTGCCGCACGGGATTTCTCAAAACCACGACTTCCCCTTGGAAATCATAAACACTCGCCAATGGCGCCTTACTGGCAGCAAATGCCGTCGATTCAGTGAGCATAAGGAGCAAGACGATAACGATGAACATGATGGGTCCGGTCTTGATGTCAAACAGTTGATATGCGGATCATTATAATTTTTTTTATAGGCTTTGAATAGCTCCCGATCGTCATGTGAACAGGCTATTCCCCTGGTCCAGCTCAAAAAGAAGGCCTCTTGAACACTCAAGAGGCCTTCTTTTTTGCAAAGCTGAGGCTTAAGGCTTTGAGGACTTAACTTTGCACTGATTGTCAATCAAGTAAACGAGCCCCGAGATTCCAAGCTTGTTGCGGATGACAACAGCGAAATCAAAGGTCAGGATCTCGATCGTGCTGACGTTCAAATTCTTGAAATGATCCTGAAGCTGCTCGAAGCTGAGACTTATGGTGTAATCGTCGCCATTCCGCGTGGGAATGATCGGGAAGTTATCCACAGCGCTCATGACATTCGTGATGTTGATGGCACTGGGAAGATCGCCGTTCTGATTCAGGACGACGGGTCCGAAAGCAAATTCCAGATCCCCTGACCCAATGGTGTTTTTGCAGTTCTTGAGTACGATCTCCAGCGAAGGCGGAGTAATCAGATCCGCGCTTTCAACGAAGCGAGCCTTCAGCGAATCGCAGCCAGGCGCAGGTTCCTTCTCAAGACTGGCATACAGCTCATTCACTGTGATGTCATTGACCAGGATTTCCTTCTTGATATCCAGAACGCTATGAGGGAACTTTACATGGACTTCCTTGAGTTCGCAGCCCTCAGAGCACTTGCTCTTCGGCGCCACCTGAATAGGCTGGATGGATCGCACGAGTTTTTTGTCGATCACGAGGTTGCTGGCGGGATCACGGAGTTCAAACTCATAGACTCCCGGAGCAAACAGATTGCCAATCTTGAAGGTTTTGCCGTAAACGAATTCCGTCAGGCGGAGTTCACAGTTCTCTAAAGAGGCAAAGAGTTCAATGGACTGTTCATCAGCCGTGAAGTCCAAGCTGGATTTCAGCTTATCATTGCACCAAAGATCGGCTTTGGTAACATAGCCTGCCGATGCCTGGCTGTATGTGTTCAGGCTTAGGGAAGAATCTATTTCTTCAACGCCTACGGACAGTTTCGTAGACTGAAATGCTTCTTCTTCAGAACTTTTTTTCTGACAGGCAATCCCGACAACTGCCAACAGAACGAGAGCCGTAAACAAACGCATCAAGAGTCTCCTTTTCCACTGATGAAATCCAAACGTGAAACGGGTATCCGCTATAGGAGCAAGACACGTACCAGACCCGGTGCGCTGTCGTAGACTTCGACAGCGGGCTTCAGGCTGACGATTTTCTCTATCAATCCCGCGCCGTTGAGTAGAGGCCGTATGGCCCGTCTCCATTTCAGGATAAGGACTGCGCGGTGACGAGCAGCTGGACTTTGTCAAAAGTCCGGCCTTTGATCGCTTTTCTAGACAGACCCCAACCCGCTTCTGCCGAGGAAATTTCTTCGCGGGCACAGCATGCTACGGCTTTCCGCAGCATCCTGGTTCGTGAACTGCGTATTGTATGAGGCACTGCGCATCTGTGCAAAAATGTTAGATGAACATCAACATTCTCACGGAAGTCGGACCATGCAACTGTCGCCATTTTCGAGATTGATGCCATTGGACGGACGTAAGCTTCTTCTCTTTCTGTCTCTGTTTATGGCTCAGATTGCTGTCGCACAAACGCGGCTGGATGTCAGTCAAGGAATAGTGGATCTCTCGAAGTGGGATGAAAAGCGCCAACCGCTTCTCACACTCGAAGGGACAGCACGGTTTTACTGGAATACCTTCAGGGTATCCGCGCCCTCGTCCTCGATGCCGCCTGAAATGATCTCCATACAAGGGTCCTGGGATCGGCATACGGCGCATCCCCTTCACGGTTACGCGAGCTACGAGCTCGATTTCATCAGTGATCGGGAACGCCCCATCGCCGTGGATCTCGGGACGGTGGCTGTCGCACATCGGATCTATGTCGATGGCAGGCTGGTGGACGTGAGCGGCAATCCACAATCGGCAAAGGAAAGCTACCAGAAGGGACCTGCACGACAAACTGTAGTGACCTTCGTTCTGCCCCAGGGTCAGAGGCGTCTGACCATCGAAACGGCCAACTTTGAATACATGCTCAGCGGCATCATCAAACCAGTTGTGATCGGAACACCGGCAGCGGTGGTTTCCCATCGGTATGCAGGCCTCGCTCCCGCGCTGGTTTTGTTTGGTGCGTACCTGGCGATGGCCCTTTATCATTTTGGTCTTTTCACGCTGCGACGCCGCGATCGGAGTTCCCTTTATTTTGGACTGTTCTGCCTCGCGATGCTGCCCTCGACCGTGATCAACATGCAGGTGAACGCACTTGAACTCTACGCGGAAGTTCCTCTTGCACTTGGCATCTATCTGGCCAGTTCCTTCGGTATCGCGAGTGGGTTTTTAGGCCTCTTCATCTCCTATCTCTGGAGCAGCCCCTGGAGCCGCCGCATTTCCTTCCTGCTGCTGGGATTCTGCTTGATCCTGGCTTTCGTGCAGGCCTTTGATCTTCAGCTTTACCTCGTCCTCCTTGGCGTTAAATTCCTGATCGGTCTGGTTCAGGCAGGTTTTCTCACGGTCACCATCACCCGGGCCGTGCGGACACGTCAGCAGAGCTCGATGATGATGCTGGTTTCATGCTGTCTCCTGATCTGCACCGCGATCAATGACTTCGCCAATTTCAATAACTGGATTCAGTCCACGCCGCTCTTTTCGTTCGGATCGCTGGCGTTTCTCATGATCCAGTCCTATCTGCTTTCGGTCCGTTTCTCGAATGCTTTCCAGCAGGTTGAGCAGTCGGAACGCGAGATTCGTCAGCTTTCGGCTAAAATCAAAGCCGAACGCGACCACGTAGTCGCCTTGAATGAAAACCTGGAAGTCCTGGCGGAAGAGAAGACCCGGGATATTCGTTCTATCATGTCGCATATTCAGCTCGGCATCTTCGCGATCACGGCAGAGGGCTATCGGATTCACAAAGACCATTCCGAGCATCTGCGCGATATTTTTGAAGTCGATCAGGTGACGGAATGGAACGCCTGTCAGCTGCTCTTTGACAGGAGCGAGCTGTCCACGGATGCCGTGAGCCAGGCTGTGAGCTGCATCGAGGCGGCTCTGGGTGAAGCCGGTCTGGTCTTCGACATGAATGCCCACTGTCTGCCTCAGGACCTACGCTATACCAGTCCATCCGGGCATCAAAAGCTGCTCGAACTGAGCTGGCATCCTATGGCGAATGTCGAAGGCATCACAGAAAAGATCCTGGTCACGGTCAAGGATGTGACGGCCATCCGCGCGCTTGCCGAAGAGGCCCAGGATAAGAAGGAAGAGCTCGAATTCATCAGCGAGCTGCTCAATGTGCAGGCCGAGGCTTTCCGGCGCTTTCTGCAGGATTCCAAGGATTTCCTTGCAGAAAATCGCAAGCTCATCAATTCGCGCAGTATCCAGCTGAAGGACCTTGAGGTGCTCAAGGTCCTCTTCATCAATATGCATACCATGAAGGGGGCTTCGCGTTCCCTTTACCTTAAGAAAATGACCAGCGTGTTCCATGATGTAGAGCAGTATTATGCCCATCTTCAAAGAGATAAGCAGGCCGCGTGGGACGCCAGGAGAATGAATGCGGACCTGGACGAGGCGGAGAAAATCATCGGGGTGTATGTCAGCATCTATCAAAACAAGCTCAGTCGCAAGCTGCATGGTGAGCGTGAGATGGAGCTTTCTGAGTCGAAGCTCGCCGAACTTTATGAACGATTCGTGGATGCGGAACGGAGTGCGGGTTCCAGTTCGGGAACGGATTCTTTCATGAAGGCCATGCGATCGTGCTTTCTGAGCTCCCTCTTCATGCCGGCTAAAGAAGCTATCCAGGATATGTGTCGGTCCCTTGATACTTTGGCCAAGGACCTGCAAAAGGAAAAACCGGTGGTGTCCATCGAGGCCCGCGATCTCTTTTTGAATCATGAGGGTGAGGCCCTCCTGCACAAAATCTTTGTCCATCTGCTCCGAAACACGATGGATCACGGTATCGAGACGCCGCAGGAACGTCTTGAAAAGCGCAAATCCAAGGAAGGGCATATCACGATCATGCTCACCCCCGGAGCGGATGAGGTTCATCTTCGCTATCAGGATGATGGTCGCGGTTTGGACCTCGGAAAGATTCGCCGGGTCGCGACGGAGAGGAATCTGATCAAGGACCCTGATGCGCTGCGCAAAGAGGAGATCGCGGAACTCATTTTCTGTTCTGGAATATCGACCGCAAGTCAGCTGAATGATATCTCGGGTCGAGGTGTCGGCATGGATGCGGTGCGCAGCTACCTGCAGAAAATGGGCGGATCCATCACGATTCGTCTGACGGAGCAGGCGGACCCAGGCACTCTTTTTAACCCCTTCTGGTTTGATATCAGGATTCCCCGCCGTCTCTTTGCCGAACCGGGGGAGCGGAGTGTTTTCGCGGCCGCCTGGCGGAACAGAATCAAGTGTCGGCAGACTCGCGGCAGTCGCCGTCCATCCCGGCTACACCATCACGCAAAGCCTGCTGCGCAGAGGCGCTGACTCCTCTTGGGAATTCAATCATTCCGCCGCGAAATGCCGCTCATTGAAGTTTTCCGTCAGCATGCAACTGCGCCTTCGAGCGTTGACATGAGAGTCAGGACTTCCTATGATGACAGCACGCACGTGGGGGTTTTTTATGCGACTATTTTTACCTATTTTCGCTTTTCTACTCTTCATCGAACCCTCGTATGGGGACGACCGTGTGACTCTGAGCCTTTGGGAACAGGATCCGCCGTCAGTCGGTCAGGAAATGGATAAGTGGATAACCGTCTTTCACAAAGAGCATCCCAAGATTCGAGTTATTCGCCAGCATTATGAGAATGAAGCTCTGCGCACGAAATTTCTGCGTTCTGCTGCGACAGGTGATGGCGCGGATATAGTTTACGGTCCCAACGATATCGCCGGAGTATTTGCAAAAGCTGCTGTGATTCAGCCGGTGGATTCCTGGGTGAAGACCGGGAATGTCACGGCGACCTCGCTGGACATGACTAAAGTCGATGGGAAAGTTTGGGGCGTGCCTTTGAGCGAGGGCGCTCATCTTTTACTCTATTACCGTAAATCTCAGGTGAAAAAAGCGCCCGAGACCACCCATGAGCTCCTGGAACAGGCGAAGGCCTATGCGGATGTAAAGTCACAGCGCTATGGGCTTGCGTTCTATATGTCGGAGCCTTTTTGGTTTATTCCCTTCCTCGGAGGATTCGGGGGTTGGCCGCTTGCGGAAAAAGGCAAACAGCATGATGTGACGATCGATACCCCCGCGATGCGCAAGGCGCTTCAGTATATGCTCAGCCTAAGGGACCAGTGGAAGATCACGCCGAATGTCTGCGACTTCGATTGTGCAAAGAGCCTTTTTCTGTCCAAGCGGGCACTTTTTCACATCAGCGGCGATTGGCAGTTGAACGATCTGCACGACACGGTGGGTGATGACCTTGCGATTGCGCCGTTGCCGGTTCTGAGTGAAACAGGTCAAAGGCTCACTCCCATGATGGGCGGACGTTTTCTTTACGTGAATGCCAAGACCAAAGGGCCACGCCTCGCAGCGGTTCAGACGTTCGTGGATTTTCTTGGATCTGCGCCGGTGCAGAAGCGCATCGCTGAACAGCTTGCCAGCATACCTGCCAGCGTCTCGGCGCGCAAGGATCCGGCCTTGAAGAAATTGCCCCTGCTCCAGTCCAGTATGGAGGCGGCACGCTATGCGCGCCCGATGCCTCCTCAGGTGGAAATGCGTGCAGCTTGGGATGGCATGCGGATTATGATTCAAAGGGCCTTGGCTGGAACGGAAACAGTTGATGAGGCTGTGAAGACAGGGCAAAAGGCTGCCGAAGAAGCCCTGGCAGCCTTAAGAGATCCGCAGCCCGTTCTTGCAAAATGAAAGTTAGAATCGAACTGACAATAACTATGCATCAATCTATAGCCTCAATCTCTCCTGGACGCCAGGTTCTATCAAACCAGGGTTCAAGAGGGCTATAGAGGCGCAAAAGTGTATTCCAGCCTTTTCCAGGGATGGTCTGCACCCAGTTGTTCTCTTTCCCGGCGGGTGCCTTCGGCCCGAAGTATACGTCCACCGATCCATCCGCATTGATTTCCAGCTTTTCGTTTTGACTGCTTACCATGGGAAACCGTTGGTCGGTTTGAAGCATGGAACGGGTCTGATTGTCATAAACAATCAGCGACCAGAAGTTCTTAATGGGGATGTTGGCTGGCAGATGAAGCCTATAATTTTTAGCGCCGTCCAATGCTTGCCCCTTGCTGTCCCGGAACGCGGCAGCATACTGCGAACCCTGCCCTACGATCTTTTCCGCCATCGCTGGGGTGACGCCAGTGGCATAGAAGTAGTAGAATGCAAAGCTATCCAGGTTACGGACTCCTGGACTCACCTCGAATTTATAGCTTCCAAGAAAGGGCGAGACCCAGGCACTGTTCTCGTAAAAGTAAAGGTCCTTCTGCCGAGTTTTATAAGCCAAAGCACGCGCAGTCGCATCGCCGACAACAGCAGCTTCAGTCAGAATTTTCTTCATCCGCGCGTCAGGTGCAAAGGGTTTGCCTTTTTCTATACCGATTGAGGCATAGTAACCGAGTGAAACCGCATCAAGGGATGCGGCGGATTCGCTCTGAACAACCTGATTCAAATACTCCCAGAACTTAAAGTCGGCCGGCGCAATCGTACTGAAAGCCTTCCCTGAAACATTGACAAAGGTGTTGGCAGGAGGGCTGGCGGATTCCGCGAGCGGATACACCCTGGCGAAATCTGTCCTACGTCGGTCACATAGTAAAACCAAAAATCATTGATTAAGCCCAGCACATTGGGTGGGATCTCGGCAACCAGGGGCCCCTGATGGAGATCAATCCACATCCATGTATAAGGGGTATTGGCATTGGCTGTGAGAAATAGCGAACGCGAATCCATCAAACTCTCAAACGTGGGAATGGTCGTGTTCGCTGGGCCCCATTGAGTCAAACCCTCGCGCAGAGCCACCATACTCACGGGTGGTAATGCCATCAAGTAAGCCTGGACTGCGCGCTGGAAATCGAGGTTGTCGTAAAGTTTCGTCGTACTTTCTTCGTTGGGAAATCCATCAAAAAAATTAAGCGAACCGAGTCGGGTTTCCACGTGAGCCGGCATTTCTATCCCTTCGGGAATCGAAGTTGTCATCTCATAACGGAATCCCCAACCATTCCCAAAACTATAGACTGGAAATCCGCCAGGGCGGTGGCTCACGAAGGGCGCGGCCGCCTTGGAAGAAACTTTCGTAACTTGGGAAAGGTATACTCTCACTGAACCAGGTTTCAAATCGGTCCGTTTACGGGCAAGGTTTTCCCCAAGACCACACAGAAAGAAACCCAACCGACAGCGCTTCATCCGATCAAGAACGAGAACGCTCAGCAAAGAGCGTGAATGGATTCTCCAATTGAGACTCGCTCCCGACATGACGGATCGGAATGGACTGGAGATCCAGGGGTTTCGCAAGCTCGCGTCCGAGGTCTGCGGTCGAGAATCCATAAGGAGCCGACTCGTCGTTCGAGTAGGCATAATAAATCGCACTGATCCCAGCAAGGCGCAGAGCCGCAAGGCACATCGGGCAAGGCTGTCCGCTTGCATAAGCAACAAGACCTGTCAGGCTTGGAGTGGCCAGTGCCCTGGCCGCAGCACGAATAGCGTTGAGCTCGGCATGTTCCGTCGGATCGTTCGTCTCCATAATCCGGTTCACACCCGTGGCCACAAGCTTCGGACCGTCGGCGATCGCAGCGCCATAGGGACGAGCGCCCCGTGCGACGTTCTCACAGGCGAGTTGAATGGCAAGCGCCATGTGGCTAGGGTGAAATACTGAATGTTCGGCTTGAGGTTTCATCAATCGCTCCTATACGCAACAGTTCCATGAGACCTTCGTCGGTTTCCCAGCCTAGAATACCAGCCAAGAGACATCTTGTATGGAGAAAACGCGGCGTTTCCTGAATATTCCTGGCTCATGAAAAATTGCGGAGCACGATCCATGATCTTGACTTGAAGGTTCAGACGAAGCGTCTCACGTCCGGCATGCATGATAGCAGCGCTGGCTGGCAGACTCTCGATGACGATATCACCGAAGCCGTCCGAAGCAAAAGCGGTCGCACAAGAACCGTCGCGAGCTTAGGCCACCATTGTCTCGAGGGGGGTGATCAGGATCAGCTCAAAGGGTAGAAAGTCTGTCTCGGCTGCACCCGAAGACTGAAGTCTGAGTTCGATGCGTCCACCCAAGCGTTCGATATATTCCCTGATGGCTCCCATGCCGACTCCGCGGCCGGATATATCCGTGACACTCTTGCTGGTGGAAATACCATCCTCAAAGATAACCTGGGCCACCTTAATAGGATCGGTCAGCTCCTTTTCGCTCAGAAGGCCAAGATCCTGCGCCATGCTCCTGAGACGTCCAAGGTTAATGCCCCGCCCATCATCCTGATAACGAATGCGCAGCGTCCTTGCGTCCGCTTGATCCACCACAACGACAATACTGCCTTGAGCCGGCTTGCCTTTGGCTGTTCGCTCATCCGGTGGTTCAATGCCGTGATCCAGAGAGTTGCGTATGAGATGAAGAAAGACCTTACGGAGCAGCTCCTCGCCCGTCACTGTGAGATTGATGGGAGCCGATTCAATACGGACGACAGGGTTGGCCTTGTGGAGGTCGCGTGCCAGTGTATCGGTGTGTTTGAGTATATCCCGCAGAACCGCTTCGGAACTATGATACAGGTTGCGACGGAGTATTTGAGTGAGGCCCCTCAGCTTTTCCAGCGTGGCCTGGGCCGCAGGCCATTCGGGAAGCTCGCGAATGCCGCGCAGGATGCTTTCGAGCAGGCCGCGACTGATCGGGATGTCGTCGGCGACCAGCGTGCGGCCGAGCTTTTCGTGATTCATTTTTATATAGAATCGCAAGGCCTGCTCACAGGCTTCCACCAGACTGAGCAGCGCGACAGGATCCGCCCGTTTCCCCGGGTTTCTAACAAGGTCAGCCAGAGTTTGCTCGGCAGTATGAATTTGACTGGTGAGACGGCTCAATGCGAGCTGACGAGCAGCCCCTTTCATCGTATGCATGTTGATAAACATCATCTTAAGAGAGGCAATATCCAGGACAGAACCAGCAGCCGCCAGGCGACGATTTTCCTGGAAAAGATCCTGGCACAGCTGACAGAAACTTAGAAAGCTGGCGTTGGTCACGTTCATCAGCTCGGAAATCAGCAGCAGCTCCTCCTGCTGCTCACGGGATTGAGCCTGCAGAGTCCGATAGGAGCTGACATCGCGGAGTGTGACCAGAAATTTCTGCACGCTGAGGCCATCCTTCGATAGGACAGGACACCATTCCATTTCAACGATCTTCGTGCCGCCATCAGGGTTCAGCAGCTCGAACTCCTGAGGCAGCTGGCTCGCATTCAGCTCACAGGCAATGAAACTTTCTCCGAGGCAGGACTGCATAATGCTCTGGACCTGGGATCGCGCATCCGCCGAGAGGCTGGTCCGTCCAAACACAACATCCATCAAAGGTTTTCCAGCCAGCTCGCGGGCGCCCAGAATCTCGGTCAGATGCTCCGAGAAATTAGCGCTGAGCACGGGAATGTTGTCGATCATCTCCACCGTAAAAATACCTTGCCTGATGTGCTGCAGCATGGAACGGATATCACTGGTTTGCTCCGCAACCTTTTTATCCAAAGTCTTGACAGTTTCCGAGAGATGCGCGTTCAGCGTTTCAATTTTATTCTTGGCCGCCTTCTGCTCGTGCTGGATCTTGTCACCCAATGCCAGCGACAGGAGGATGACTTCAGCCATGGATCCGATCACAACCCCGTTCTCGGTGAAGGCCGTTACGGGGAGAAAGCCTAGAGTCTGAATGGCTTTAATCGCCATACCCACCCAGATGGCGGCAAATGCGATCAGATAAAAGCGCGCAGAACGATGTCCTCTGCGAACAAGGCCAATGCCGGCCGTCAGCAGCACCACATTCAAGATCAGAGCGAGGGCGGTGCTGAGCTGGGTGGTGATCTTGTAAGGCACCACAGCGATGAGCAGAATGCCCACGATGCACCAGCCCATCATGAGGAGTATGGCTTTGTCAGCGATGGGGGCATTCTCCGGCGTACCCAGAAAGCGGCGCGTGAACTTCAAGGCGAAAAAGGAGGCACCGTAGATAGTCAGTGGAATACTGAAGTTGGCCAGCCAGATATTTTGAGGCCAAAGGTACTGATACGTAACCCCACTCAGCGAGAGATTGAATATCATGAAGAGGCCGATGTAACCGATGTAATTCACATAATTGATATCACGGATGGTCACAGCCAGAAATGAATTATACAGGAGCATAGCCACCAGGATGCCGCAGAAAATGCCAAGGCCGATGACCGCGTGCTGATCCACGCTGTGGAAGTATTCCGGATCGAAAAGTTTAAGGGGTATCTTAAGCGAACCCGAAGTCTCGCAGCGAAGGTAATAGGTCTGGCGGCCCTGGTTATCGATCTTGAAGACAAAATTGCGGTTCGGCAGCTGTCTCGCGGCAAAGGGGTAATGATCACCGTGCTTTGCCGTACAAAGGTTCCATCGGGCCTGGGCATATAAAGATCAAGCTTGTCCAGGGCCGGATAAGCGATTTGAAGATAGAGCCTGCGAGAACTATAAGATGCAGTCTCCACTGTAAAACGCAGCCAATAGGCCGATTTTGTAAAACCATAATTAGGCACAGCCGTCAGAGACGGCTTCCAGGGCAGGTCTTGCGCTGCGACTATCGCTTCAAAGCTGCGGTCCTGATCCACATCCTCCCAATACTCGACGGCTGTGCCGATTTCAAGCTCCTGCAGATCAGGAGGAATGTGTATCGACTGGGAGCTGAAGCCAAGGGAAGACCAGACGGAGAGCAGAATCAGAATAAAGAGCTTTCCAGGAGTCATTGTACCCCTCAAAGCGAAGCGAATCGGCAGCGGTTTCATTCCATCGTGATAACTGAAATAGACGATCTTGGGAAGAAGGACTTGCGCCTTGCGAAATCATGGAAAGAGTCTGATCATGGTCTCCCTCGTCTTTCGATTATGCATGTGACAGCCCATTCCAGTGGTCTTGAGGTCAGGAATCGCTTCATCACATCGGTAAGGCCGATCATGATCACCACCAAAAGGACGATCTCCATCCAATCCATCGGATGCAGGGGGGCCAGCTTAAGAACCGTGAGTCGATCCGAGTTCTGGATGAGCAGCACCGATGACACAACCGTGACGGCGGCCACAGCTTTTGCGGCTTGAGAGCGCGTGAGATAGAGGACGACGGCAGCGCTCCAGAACGTGAGCAGGGCCATGGCCTTGGCCCGAGCGTGGCTGTCGGCGTATCCCTCGTTCACTCCAGCGATAAAACTGGTTGCCAGCGCTGCAGACACAAACAGCCCGGATATGGAGATTCGGAGGACCTCAGACAGGGGAAAGAACGCCCTTTCCACTCGCTGCTCGTCATCGGGATGAACCTTCGCCTGGAATGCGAGCAAGGCCGTAGGGTGAATGACCAATTCAAGCCACACAATATGAACAGGCATATAGACCAGAGGAAAGTTGGCCAAAGGAACGACAGCAGCGGTCGTTACAAGGGGGATGTGGATGAGGAATAAATACCCAAAACTCATCTGCAGGTTTTTAAAGAGTTGCCGGCCCTCGCGGATGGCATTGACTATCGTCGTAAAGTTGTCATCTCCCAGGATAATTGATGATACTTCTTTAGCGCTTCGTGTACCGCGTTCGCCCATGGCAATACCGATGTCCGCTGACTTGAGCGCAGGGGCATCATTGACTCCATCACCCGTCACGGCGACAAGCTCTCCCGACGCTTTCAGGGCTTTGACAATTCTCAGTTTCTGGATGGGCGTGCAGCGTGCCACGACATGGATCTCTTTTAAGAAATCGGGATGCCGAGCGAGATAGGCTTCCGTGAATTTCTCAGATTCACCCTCGGCGGAGATTACAATCGGTTCACGGGCGAGGCCCGCATCTCGTGCAATGGCCCGCGATGTCTCAGGGTGATCGCCGGTTATCATCAGAACCCGAATGCCACTAAGATGACAATAGGCTATTGATTCAGCCACCCCCGGTCGCGGCGGATCTTCAAAGGCCAGGAGCCCACAGAATTCCATGTCCTCCTCGGGTTCCAGCAGCTCCCCACTGAACGGCATTTCCTTCCTTGCACAGGCCACCACCTTGTGCCCGCTTTGTGCCCATTGAGAGACTCGGTCGAGCCACTCCAACCTTTCAGCAATCGACAGCCTCGAACGTCCTAGCAACGTTTCGGGTGCTCCCTTGCTACAGGCCAGCGCAGTTCCCTCTGGTGTCTTGATCCAAACAGTTTCTCGCTTTCGATCTTCGGTAAAGGGGAAGCATCTGATTCTCTCTGTCTGTGCTTCAGACCGCTGCGAAACGGCTTTATGAATAGCAAGATCAAGCGGATCATTGGCGGAACTGGAAGCCATAGCGGCTGTTTCCAACAGGGTTTCCTTGCTGATCGCGGCAGCAGTCTCCCAATGAGTGAGTTCCAGGCGTCCCGCGGTAATGGTACCGGTTTTGTCACTGCAAATCTGCGTGACGCGGCCGATGTTTTCGACACTGACGGCCCGTCTGACGAGAGCTTTTCTTTGAGCAAGGCGATAGATCCCTACACCCAGAAAGAAAGTGAAGACTACTGGAAATTCTTCCGGGATCGCGGCGACAGCAAGCGTTGCTGCGCTCAAGAGAGCATCCAGCCAACCATGCCCCTGATAGAGACGCAAGGCCGCCAGGATAAGGCAGAGCAATGCCGCAGAGTAGATCAACACCTGAACGAGTTTGGCAATAGCCTTTTGCAGCGGGGTTCGCTCGTTCGGCATTGATGAGATGGATTGAACGATTTCTCCATACGCTGTTCTCTGGCCCGTCGCCATCACCCGCAAGAGACCATTTCCCGTAAGAACCCTCGTTCCCGCAAAAGCCAGATTTTCTGAGGGCACAGGGACTTCTCCGCTTTTTGATAGCTCAAAAGGGTCGAGCTGCGTCGGCGTTTTGATCATAGGGAAAGCCTCGCCAGTCAGGACCGATTCATCAACTTGAATGTCCTTGGCAGTTTCAAAGATCCCGTCTGCAGGCAGGTTCATGCCAGGCGACACACAAACGATATCCCCTGGCACGAGATCCTGAGAATCAATGCTAAGTTGCAGCGCCTCACGGATGACGGTGACATGGGACATCAGCTGAGTTTTAAGACCTGCAATCGAGGCTTGAGTTCGCCAATGCAGAAGCGCATCCATAAAGAGGAGAGGCAGTACAGCCACAAAAAGCGTGATGCCATCGCTGATCGCGCCCGTCAGCAAAAATGCGGAGCCGATACCGACCAGAAACCAGATCATGGGGTCTTTTATGGTTTCGATCAAGAGATCGAGCCATGGGTGACCTGCTACCTCGACAATGCGATTCCTCCCAAACCGAGCACGCTGTCTTGAGACATCGGCAGCACTCAGACCACCTTCGCGTTTTTCAAGATCGCTCAGACTTGCAAATGACACCGTTTTCATGACGTCAGGACCAGCTTATGGTAATAGTCGAAGCATTATTACCCCCTTGCCTCGTGCTGTCACCGGAAAACAAAGGTGCTGATTTTTTCCTGACGACCCGAGAGCATTCCGCTGCCGAAAGTTCCCAGGCATGCCTTATGCAGTTCAACTGAAGCCCATCCTGGAAGAACTCATCCTGCTGGAACAGCGCGGTGGTATCCAGCTTCTGGGTAAGATTGCTGAACCTTGCATCACGAGCAGTTGCGGAGGAGTCGCATGCGCCGTGCTCACTATCTTTTGCTGTTGTTCATCCAGGCAGGAGCCGGCCACGCTGAGACTGAGCCTCCACCGGAAACCGTCTCTCACTATTTCACTTCCCTTTGGGATCAGCATCTCGAACCCACATTTGAGGATGGTTTTGATCGAACAGGCTACACCATCCTTGCCGTGGGCGCCGCTTGTACCCTCGTATCGAATAACCAGGATCATTGGGTCAGACGGGAATGGCGAGGCGAGCAGAAGGTAAGTCGCGATGTGACCAGGTTCGGGGCGGTCTGGGGAAGCGGCGGCCCAAGCCTTTTGATAGCGGGCACACTTCTCTATTATGATCCCCAGCCCGGCCTCGCCTTTTCGGAGGCCGTTGCCCTCACGTCGTTAACACATTATTCCCTATCCCGACTTTCGAGTCGCCCCCGTCCCGGCAATCCTCTTATTCGCACTTCGTTTCCATCCGGCCACACTGCGAACGCCTGGGTCATGGCCACCTCATTAACTTATTCCTATGGATGGAAGGTCGGCGCCCCAACCTATGCAGCCGCCCTGATCACCATGGCCGCACGGATTGCAGACGATCGTCATTGGCTGAGTGATACGGTGGCCGCGGCGGCTCTCGGCGCATTTTGGGGTCGCGCCACAGCCTTCCATCATGGCCAAGACAAGCTGCGCATCCAACCGATCCTTTCCTCCGCGTCCTTGGGAATGGAGCTCGCCTATGAATTTTAGGCCTTCGCTTGTCATCCTGATGACTCTCCTGCTCCTGCAAAGCCGATCCTCAGCAGCAAGCACCTCCCCTTCTTTTGCCTATCAAGAGAAGGATAGGACCTTGGTTGAGAACTTCGAGCAACTGGGCCTCGTGTATGGAGCGAGTTGGATCATCTATCCACTCACGCAGCCCGACGTCCTGCGTGGCGAACTGGGTTCCTGGGCAGAGTATCGGAAAAACATCGGCGACCTTGTCTTCGACTATGACGAGCCGCAGTGGAACTGGTTTATCCATCCCCTCTCCGGCAGCCAGCTCTATCTCTATTATCGAGCGACAGGACACGACCGGCGCGAGAGCTTTGCCATGACCTTCATCTCCAGCGCACTCTTCGAGTTTACCGTTGAAACCTATAGCGAACCGGCCAGCATTCAGGATCTCTATCAAACGCCCATCATTGGGACTGCTCTTGGCTATGGCATCGAGATGATCAGCCACGAGCTTTTAAACAGTGACGCGACGGCCGCGCGCGTATTAGGACGCGTGATCAATCCATTTTCACTTTTGGTCGAGAAAAAATCTGTTTCCCTTGTTCCCATGACGGATTTCCAAACCATGGCCGCGCTCAAATTGACGATGGAATTTTGATATGATGCAACTTTTGAAACCGGGGCTTATCGTCATCACCCTTCAACCTTTGGCCCTCCATGCACGAAACCTCGATGACTCGCCTCTCGATGGACTGCGTCTGGGCTTTGGATTTTCCCCACTCCTTTTGCAGTCCCTGCGCAGTGAGGACAGTCCCCTGAATTACGCCGGCTTTGGCTTGAACAGTGCGCTGGCTTACCAGTTTTCACCTTTCAGCCTTGGCATCAAGTCGCTGGCGGCCATGGGGCTGCAAGGGAAAAAGTACGCGCATTCCACCCTGCCCTATACTGTGATCCGCAAGGTGCAGTTCGTGAGCTTTTCAAGTTTCATCGAATACACCGTGATCCCTGAAATCATGCCCCGGCATCATTTCTTTATCAGCGCCGGGCCCGCCGCCTCGCTCACGAGCTTCGCCTATAGGGAGCGGCTTCTCGATAATGGTGAGGAGGTGAAAAGCAAGATCGCCTCGAAAGGTCGCGGCTTTGATGTTTCCTTTGGGCTGACGCACTTCACCCCAGACTCCCAAGATGCCGGCTATATCGCGATCAACTATATCAGTGTACGCCCTGGCAAGGGCAGCATGGTGGACATCAGCAAAACGATGGCGGTGGAAGCTCTGGCTCGTGCTCGCTCCAGTGGATTGGACCGCGTCCAGGTTTTCAGTCTGAACTTTGGAGTCTTCCTGCTTTGACAAGGGCTTTCGTCTGCTCCCGCAGCCTGCATGCCGACTTAAGTTTCACGGAGTAAAGCGTCCTGATGCTCTATGATGATGGCCGCTGCAATAACTTTGGCTACGTAGGTATTGATATGACCCTGATTCATCAGCACCCATCCGTCACTGACCTCGGTTTCGCGGATAACTCTCGCCACATGTGTCGGTCCCTGATTGTACGCTGCGAGTGCCAGGAGCCAATCACCAAACCTCTTATAGGAGACCTTCAGAATGCGGACGGCCGCCTGACGATGCCCTCGTATGTTTCCATGCGATGAAGCTCCTCCTTCACACCGGCTGCTTGTGCGGGTTGCGCGAGCAGGGAATTCAGTCGATCCATGACCGGCTGAGTCAATTCCATAGGAAAACCGCTCGAAGAACTCTGCTCCAGAAGAGCCTTGATATCTTGGAAGGCTGACCCTCTTCTGCCAGCAAAGGCGCGCTCGTCAGGAACAGCAAAAGCATGATCGGGCCAGTAAAATGCGAGCTGATGCTATTTTTAATCCTGTGATGACGCATGTCTCGTCTCCTATGAAGTGAGCACACGCGATCCTGCAAAGGACAATGTGATGGATCATGCAAGTATCATGACAGAATGAAGTGAAACGCTGAGTTCGCAATGGGAGATTGGGCCTGCACATGGATGTATGACATAACATTCTCCGTCTCGATCTCGCAACAGCATGGGAACCTGCCTGTTACGTTGATATGATCAGGGTGGTGATAGGCGTGAAAACAGAACCTCATGCAGATCCCCGCTTCGGCTGTATTCCGGTAACGCTGAGTCCGCTCGACCTCGATATTGGAATGTGCCTTGCAGCTCTGCTTTTCGTAACTTTATCAGGAGGCACCCATGAACAATTCCAGAAACCCACATGTCATAAAAATTACAGGATTGATCGGACTACTATCAGGCCTGGTACTAGTTCCCATAGGATGTACCCGGAATCAGACGACGGCTGAGAACATTCGCGTGGAGGACCTCAAGGAGAATACCGCTGCATACTTGGGCAAAACTGTGACAGTAAGCGGTGAAATTGAAGAAATTTATGGTCCTCGCGCCTTTAAGTTGGGAGGAAAGGATTTTTTTGACAGCGAGATTCGCGTCATCACATCGCAGCCTTTGAAGGCTTCCGTGCAGGAACGTGCCGATCAGCCCTTTCGGAAGGACGATATCGCTTTGGTCACAGGGACCGTTCGCAACGTCGTGATTGCCGACGTTGAACGTGAATTCAGTTTTGATCTTGATCCCAACTATGAGATCGAATTTGAGAGTAGGCCGGCCATCATCGCCACATCGGTTCTGATTTCACCACGCGGACAATCAGCAACCGTGGCCACCGGGAGCAATCAGCCGACCCAGATCACAGACATCGCGGTGATCCACAATACGACCGACAAAGCGACTTTGGTGGGTCGAACCGTGCAGTTGAATAAAGTCAATGTGCAGAAGGTTGTCGGTGATCAATCCTTCCTGATTGGAACCGGCAATCAGCAAGTCTTTGTCACATTCAACGAAATACCAAGTCCAGGCACGGCGAAAGAAGGGCAGGTCGCCATTAAAGCAGGACAAAAGGTTAGCCTGAACGGAACGATTCGGAGTCTGCCCGCACTGAGTGAGGAATGGTTAAAACAGAATAAAGTGGATAGTACGACAGCGAAAGAGTTGAAGCAGCAGCCTATCTATATTCACGCCTCAGATGTGCGCGTGGAACAAGCAGCAGGCTAAGACCTTGATCCAAGGCGGCCTGACCAAGGAGGAATTATGTTGTACCGTGCCGATGGCCTTAAAGGGAGTGAAATCAGAACCCGGGATGGAGCTTCGGGTTCAATCGAAGACTTATATTTTGATGATGTGAGCTGGACCGTTCGTTACCTTGTGGTGGACACGGGCAGCTGGTTCTCCGGTAAGCGTGTGTTGATCAGCCCTCAAGCTATGAGGGGCGTGGAACGCGAAGGAGGCCCGTTGACTTTGGATCTGACCGAACAGCAAATCAAGGATAGTCCTGCATGGGATTCCGAGACAACCGTATCCCGCTATCATGAGGAGCGCCTCAGCCAATACTATGGCTGGGCTCCATACTGGGTCACTCCCGCAGGCGTTTATCCTTGGGCTGGTATCTACACGTATCCCCCTTTCCCTGCAGGAACGCCAGAGGTCCAGGAGCGCATCAGCGGTGCCCAGGGGTCTTATGCGAACGATCTGCGCCCTGGGAGCGTGGATCGAAGCCAGGACATCCATCTCCGCAGTTTCAAGGAAGTGAAAGGCTATGGTTTGCGTGCGACCGACGGTGATATCGGCGAACTTGATGATCTCCTGATCGATGCCAGCAGCTGGCGGATCACGCATCTGGTGGCTGACAGCCGTAAATGGTGGCCAGGCGGTCAGGTGCTGGTCGATCGCGGTATGGTCGAGGATATCAGCTGGTCCGAACACAAGATCGTGGTGGGGATGACCAAGGACGAGGTCAAGCAGGCGCCCGCCTACGATAGCCAAATGAAGATGGACGATGCTTTTCTATCGAGGCTCGCCAATTACTATCAAAGGATTGCGGCTCACAGGCACACACTGCGGAGCCCAGGCCCTTCGGCGAGCGGTATGATGGGAAGTGAAGACAGATCGCTTCGAAATCCGCCATCAGACTTCCTGTATGCGAAGTGAAACATGAAGTCATTCGGAACCACTGCATGGTGAGAGAAGCAAGCAGGATTTGTCGCGGAATTCATTTGCCTGGGGCCTTTATGAACCAGGCCACACAAGAAAAGGTGAACTTATGCCAAGCAAACTTAGTCAGGAGCGGAAGAATCAGGAAGACGAACAAGCTCTGAAGGACGAGCAAAAGAATCATAAGGGCAAGCACAACACAGGTGGTGAACCATCCAAACGAGCCCTCTCGATGTCCGAGACGGAGCGGCGGCAAAGCGAAATCGATATCGCCGAAGGTCATGACAACAGGAAGGGCAATATCGGTCCCTCTGGTCAAGGCAGCCATCGAGGTCGCGAAGCCCGAAATCGCCAGACCAGTGCTTCCGGGCGCCCTGATCATTCGTCGGCGTCTCAGGATGCACCTTACGGCGGACAATAGGTCCTGATCTATGGAAGGGCCGCCTCATTCGTTGATTCCCGCCCATGGAAGGGCCGAACTCGGTTCTGGCTCTTCCAACCACCCCTTACTTGTGCGTATTCACTTCGCCCTACGAAAGCGCATCCCTCGATAAAGATGCAGCATTTTTTCCCCTGCACAACCTGCCTAAGCCCGCCATAAAAATTCGGATTCATTTCCCGATGAAGCCTCGGCCTGGAGAATGAAGCCTATGCTGCGAAAGTTCTGCAAAATCCTGCTTACACTCCTCCTTCTGAGTCCTGCGACACCGGCCTTGTCTCAGCAGGTTCGGAACGGACTGCTTGATCTTCGCGACTGGGATTTCGAAAAGGAAGCTCTGGTGCCGCTGCGGGGAAGCTGGGAATTCTATTGGTCACACCTTTATACTCCAACCGATTTTCAAGGCCGTATACCCGAAGGCCAGGAATGGATCAAGGTACCTGGCAGCTGGAGCCTCGTCACCAAATACCCGACTTTCGGTTTCGCGACCTATCGCCTGCGCGTCATCCTCAAAGAACCCCGAACTCTGGCCCTTCATTCACCCTGGATCCTATCCTCCGCGAAAATATTCATAGACGGCGTTATGATCGAGGAACTCGGGCGGGTAGGACAAAAGAGGGAACGCGACACGGGGCAGACTCTTGTTCGCGATGATATCTGGACCTTTACGCCACGCAGCGCAGCTTTTGACATTGTGATCCAGGCCGCCAACCATGAATCCATGATGTCGGGCTTTCCTCATGCCCCCACTCTGGGCACCGCGCGGGCCATCAAAACATCCTATCAGCGGGAGCTTTCTCTGGCCCTGGCTTTGATCGGCAGCTTCCTGCTGATGGGCGTCTATCACCTTTGCCTTTATGCCCTGCGCAGATCCATACGATCCACCCTTTACTTCGGACTGGTTTGCCTCGCGATAGGGCTCTATGTGTTCGGAGCGGAAGGAACCGTCGTCGCCACCTTTCTGCCCGACATCGAATATCCCTTGCGTCTGCGTCTTATACTCAGCTGGATGCTCGCAACGCCGGCCTTCCTATACTACGCTCGGGAACTTTTCCCTTCTTACTTTCCGCGGACGCTGGCTCAGGCTTATACCGTATTCTCGCTCGGCCTCTTCATCTATTTCTGGTTGGCCGACATCACAGCCGTAAGCGCTGCATTTTACGTCTATCAGGCAGTAACGGCGCTGCTGATTTTCTATAGCCTTTGGGCCCTGATGAAGGCCTTACGCAGGCGCGAAGAAGGCGCTGGCATCTTTATTATGGGCTTGACCGTCATAGGCATCACAGGCATCCATGACCTGCTGCGTGCCGTGATAGACTCCCGGCCTTTGAGTGGCTTCGGCCTGCTCGCTTTTATCATCGGTCAATCATTTCTCCTGGCACGACGCTTTTCTAACGCTTTCACCGATCTGGCCCATTCTGAAATGCAGGTCCGCCAGCTGAATGAGAATCTTGAACAGCTCGTCGAAGAAAAGACCCGGGACATTCGCAGCATCATGGACCATATCCAGCTCGGGATCTTTGCGATCACAAGCCCTGGACGCTCCATCCACAAGGACTATTCCCGTTATCTGGAGACCATCTTCAAAAAGAAGGATTTCATCGGTACGGATGCTACGGAACTTCTCTTCCAGAATAGCCATCTCAACTCGGATGAAAGACATCAGGTCGCACAGGCCCTGGATGCCATGCTCGGGGAGACAGCCCTCAGTTTCGAATTGAACAGCGCGGCGCTCCCCCACGAAACCCGGTATGGAGAATCCGAAGGCCATACCCGCATTCTGGACCTGAGCTGGCATCCCGTGGTCAATGCGCACGATATCATCGAAAAAATCCTGGTTGCCACGCGCGATGTCACTCATTTGCGGATGCTGGAGCATGACGCGCAGGATCGCCAGGAGGAACTGCAGTTCATCCAGGAACTCTTGAACGTCGCGCCTGAGGCTTTCCAGCGCTTCATTCAAAACTGTCAGGAATACCTGGAAGAGAATCATAAGCTTATCAACTCCCGGAGCATCGCCCTGCGTGATATGCAGGCGCTGAAGGTCCTCTTCATCAATATGCATACCATGAAGGGAGCAGCGCGATCTCTTTACCTGAAAAAGATCACGCGCATTTTCCACGACGTCGAACAGTATTACGTGAGGCTGCAGAAGGAAGCGGATGCGCATTGGGATGTGGAGCGCATGAATCAGGATCTGGAGGAAGCCCATCGCGTGCTCGCCACCTATGAATCCATCAATAACAATAAACTCGGGCGCCGTTGGATGAATACTGATCGCATCGTGGTCGCCGCATCCGATCTTCTGCACATGTACAAGGAGCTAAAGGCGCTCAGCCAGGAACAGCCCCCAACGGCCAGTGAACGTATCGCCAGGCTGCAGAGCCACCTTCTGCCCTTGGTCTACCGTCCTTTGCAGGAAACGCTGGAAGATGTCCTGAGCTGCACGCAAATGCTGGCACGTGATCTGCATAAGCTGCCCCCGAATCTTACCATCGAAGCCCACGGATTCTATATGGAGCAGCAGACCGATCAACTTCTGCGGCGCGTCCTGGTCCATATCGTACGCAACAGCATGGATCACGGCATCGAAGATCCTCAAAAAAGAGCCCAGCAGGGAAAATCCGAGGCCGGGCATATTAGGGTGCATGTGATCGAAGAGGCAGGTTGGGTCGTCCTTCGCTACCAGGATGATGGCCAGGGCTTGAATTTGAAGAAACTTGCAGACCTTGCCCAACATCAAGGCCTCATACGCGACGGCGAGGACTTGACCTTGGAAGCCAAGGCCAGGCTCATCTTCCGCTCGGGCCTGTCCACGGCGAAGGTGGTCAGTGATATCTCGGGTCGCGGCATGGGCATGGAGGCCGTGAAAACATACCTGGAAGGCGCGGGCGGTGAAATTCAGATTCAGCTCCTCAATCCTGAGAGCAAGGTTGAGTGTCATCCCTTCTGCCTTGAAATTCGTCTGCCGCTCACATCGTTCATTCAAGCGTCCTTGCCGATCACTCCCGCTGCAGCTTAAAAGGCGGGACTTCTTAAGTTCGATGGATCACGGAGCGAGCGATCAAAACAGGTTCATTCTTATATTGGGCAAAAAGATCGTCGCTCAGGTTGACGTTCAATTCGTTCTCCAGGAGGGGCAGGTTGAATAGCCGAACGGGTCCGACGACCTCCATACGCGCGCCTAAAGTCAGCGGCACAGCCAAGGATCCAGCTCGGGCAGCGTACTGAAGAACCAAAATTTTTCCGCCACGAGGCCCTGGAAGGCCACCACCATAACTCAGAATAAAGGCCTGATTCGAGAGAATTTTGGAGATTTCGCCACGGACCAAAATATTCTTGCCGACATAGGCTGAGGGTTCGGCCAGCTCATCACCGGTGACAACACGATCCACATCCGCTGGTATCGTTCCCTCTCTATCGGTTCCTGAGCCGGGACTGGCGCAGCCTGTCACGAATAGCAGTGAGAAAAACCAAAGGGAAAAATCCGCCAGCTTTTGCATAGGATGCTCCTTCTCTTTTTGGCCAGATGCCATCGACTCGCCGGCAACCTCTGCCGCATGATTTTTACTTGGCTGCGCTGTGACCGCCCGCTCCGTGGATACGGGCCGATCTCTTGAACATGCGTTGAAAGGCTGCGTCACGCCAGTCAGCCAAGGTTTCGTAAAATGTAGGAATCACCAGCAGCGTAAGGATCGTCGAGGTCACGACCCCGCCGATGACAGCGCGTCCGAGAGGCGCTCGAAAATCTGCGCCCTCTCCACTGCCGATCGCCACGGGCAGCATCCCCACTACAATCGCCAGACTGGTCATGATAATCGGCCGCAGACGCGTGCCTCCCGCTTCGACGATAGCCGTCTTGCGATCCTTGCCGTCCTCTTCTGCCCACTTCGCAAAGTCGATCAGGAGTATCGCGTTCTTTGCCACGATCCCCATAAGGAGAATGACGCCAATCATGGACATAAGGTTCAGGGTTGAACCCGTGAGCAAAAGTCCTAGCATAACGCCAATCAACGATAGAGGCAGCGAGGCCATGATCGCAATGGGATCCAGGAAAGAACCAAACTGCATGACCAGGATCAGATACATCAGCATCACGGCAATGCCGAGCGCCAGAAGAATTCGGCCAAAGACTTCGCTCTGACTTTCCGCTTCCCCACCCTGCGTGATGGTATAACCCGGAGGCAGATGCATGCTCTTCACTTTTTCCTGAATAGAGGGCACCACTTCTGAAAGAGGACGGCCATCCGTATTCGCTCCGACAGTAATGACCCGTCGGCGGTCGAGGTGATTGATCTGGGCCGGACCCTCGCTCAATTGAATATGAGCGACCTGTCCCAGCGGTATCAGCTGCTGCCCTTCCTGGCTGCTGACCATGACCGGCATCCCCTCAAGATCCGAGGGACGAGCCCTGAATTCAGGTGCGAATCGGACCATGACATCGCGCGTTTCCCCAGTAGGATCCACCCAATCCCCGGCATCAATTCCGGCAAAGGCTGGCCGTAAAGCCTGAGCCAGCTGTCCCACAGTCAGACCTAACGAACCTGCCAGCTCCCGATCCACCCGCACGTCCAATTCGGGCTTTTGCCCTTTGGTTGAAAGCCCGACGTCCACGGCCCCGGGGATTTTCTCGACGGCCTTCTGCAATTCGTCTGCAATACCTTGCAGCACCGGGAGTTCCGCTCCACGAATCTCGACTTCGATTTGCTTTTGAGAACCAAAGCCTCCGGTCGTGAGCGAGGCCGTGACGCCTCCGATTCTCTGAATTCTGGAGCGCATATCATCAGAGATAACATGCTGGCTCCGATTCCGATCGGCTTTCGGCACCAATCGTACATAGATGCTGGCTTCGTCCACGGCTTCACCCCGCCCGCCCACGGTAGCATAGGTGTAAGCGACCTCGGGGTATTCCCTGGCCATGCGGGCCGCTTCCTCCACCTTGAGTCGCGTATAGTCGAGGTTGGAGCCGGGCGGTGATTCCAATCTGATACTGAACTCCGACCGATCCTGAAGGGGAAAGAAGCCGCTGCCGACAAGACCAACAGCAGGCATCATGAGCGCCCCCACAAATGAGCCCAGAGCGAAGAGGAACATGATCAATTTATGCCGCAAGGCCCATGCGATGATACGCTTATAACGCTCCGTCTGACGGTCAAACCAGGCGTTAAAAATATCGAGCTTGCGACTGACCCAGGTCTTTTTACCGCCTTCAACCTCGGGATCACTCCAGACCGCCGAAAGCATGGGATCCAATGAAAACGACACGAACAGAGAAACCATAACGGATGAGGCTATGGTCAAGGCAAAGGGCGCGAACCATTGCTCGGCGACCCCACCCATGAAGGCGATCGGGACAAAAACCACAACGATCGAGAACGTCGTCGCGGCCACCGCCATCCCGATTTCCGACGTTCCCTCCCGGGCGGCCGTGACATGATCCTTGCCCATCTCCATATGCCGAACGATGTTTTCACGCACGACGATGGCATCATCAATCAATATTCCAATGGCGAGCGAAAGACCCAGCAGAGACATTGAATTCAGAGTGAAACCAAATGCCCAGACGGCGATGAACGACGCCAGAACCGAAACGGGCAGGGCCAATCCTGTGATCACGGTCGAACGCCACGACGCTAAAAATATAAAGACCACCAGTACAGTGAGCAGGGCTCCCTCGACCAAGGAAGCTTCCACATCCTCCACGGAAAGTTCCACACGCACTCCGGAATCACGCACGATCTGTAAATTCACGCCTTGAGGCAGTCCCTCCTGAATGCGTTTGATATCCTCCCGGATACGATTGCTGACAGCAGTCGTGCTGGAATTGGTACTTTTTTTGATATCAATCCCCACCGCCCTCTGTCCGTTATAGAGCGCCAGGGTTCTCTGTTCCTCAGAACCGTCACTGACTTGGGCGACATCCCCAAGCCGGATGGCTTTCCCATTCACCGTCGCGATCGCGACCTGTTTGAAATCCTCGGGCCCCTGCAGGCGCCCGGACAGGCGAATAGCGCGCTCATTATATGAGCCTGTCAGCCGTCCTACAGGAGCTGCAACATTCTGCGCCTGCAACGTTTGAACGACCTGGGCCACACTCACGCCCGCCGCTTGCAGAGCCTGGGGTTGGAGTTCAACTGTCAATTCCCGCTCCACGCCTCCCACCACCGTGACATCAGCGACTCCATTCAGACTTCGCAGCTGACTCACGATGCCAGGATCCGCGATGCGCGTCAGCTCCGCTTCAGAATATTGGGCTGACGTCAGAGTGAGAGAGACCACAGGCAGATCCTGAGGATCAAAACGCGTGAGCGTCGGCTCTTCCATTTCAGGAGGAAGGTCCTGGCGAATCTCCGAGATCTTGTCGCGTATATCCTGGGAGGCCTGCTGCAGATCCTTTTCAAAATCAAAAGTCACCGTGATAATGCCAAAGCTGTCCATCGAGGTCGACTGAATCTCATCGACCCCGGAAATCGCGGCAAATGCTTCCTCCATGCGATCGACGACTTCGCGCTCCACGGTTTCCGGCGCAGCACCGGGATAAGGGACAGCGATGCTGATCACAGGAGGATTGACCTCAGGGAATTCATCCGTATCCAGAATGAAGAGTGCGATGGCGCCGAAGACGACCAGAGCCAGAGTCGTCACGATGGTGACAACCGGATTTTTAATCGCGAAGTTGGAAATCCACATGCCTCAACCTCTGTTCGCTTCGGTATTGCGACCACTTAATTTTACGGGTGTACCTGGCGCGAGCGAACGCGTGGCCCCATTGAGAAGCACGTCGGCTTCCTGAATCGGCCCCTGAATCTCGACGCGTTCAGTTTGAGGATCGCGCAGGCCGAGCTTGATGGGAACATTTTCCGCACGTCCATCCCGGATGCGGATGACATAAGGATTTTCCTCGGGGCTGTTGATAGCGGATAGCGGCACCACCAAAGTCTCGCGCGTTTGGGCCCCGATGCGCCCTTCTGCAAAGAGACCGGCAATCAGCTTGCCTCCCGGATTTGGGATGTCAACCAAAGTCGTGATCTGTCGGGTGACAGGATCCGCAGCGGGCGCTACCTGAGAGATATTTCCCGTAAAAGTCTGATCAGGGTAGCCACGGACTTCGAACGTCACCGGGCTTCCCACCTTAAGGAAGGGGATGGCGTCACTCGGAACGGAAGCCTCAAGTCGCATGCTTGAGGGATCAATGACGGTGAACAGCGGCGCCCCAACTGTAACGATATCCCCTTGATTCACGGCTTTTTCACTGATGGATCCATCCATCGGTGAGGTGACGGTCGCTGCATCCCACTGCTGCCGTGCCTGAGCAAGCTGGGCACGAGCTTGAGCGGTACGAGCCTTGGCTGCGGAACTATTGCTTTGCGCGATTTCCAGATCCCGCCTGGCGAGCGCTCCGCCTTCCACCAACCTTTCGGTACGATCCGCCTGCCTTTTCGCGTTCTGATACTCAAGCTCAGCGGACGTCAATGCGGACTTCGCCGATAAAAAAGCATTGCGCAGAGCAGCATCTTCAATGCGGGCCAGAACCTGACCTTTTTTGACAAGGTCTCCGATCTCCGCCTTGACGGACGTAACGGATCCTGAAATCTCTGCGCGCACACGCGCCTGCTCGCGTGGCTCCAATGATCCTGAAAGGCGAGGACCTGAGCTGATCGTATCTTTGCGAACGTCAACGGTGCTCTCGGGTCCTATGAGGATAGGCTGCGCTTCATCGGAAGCGCTGCCCTTGTTTTGCGGACGCTGGCAGGCCGCCAGGGGAAGCACAGTCAGCATGAAGGCCAGAGGCCAGGTTCTGCTGGACCTCGAAAACTTCGATAGCATAGTGAATCCCCCATTCCTTTCCTAAGGTGTGCTCTGCCCCTGTGATGCTGGAAAAGACGGCAGGAATGGAAGAGTGCCATCGCCTGCTGGTGTCATTCCTCTTCCAACTCCAGACCCAAGGTTCAAAGGCAGATGAGGCAGCAGGGCAACGCGAACACGCGCCACCTGCAGGTCCCGTGCCGAACGAGCCCGATTCGCCTGAGCCTGCTGTAACTGCAGCCGTGCATCCGATAGTTCGAGCTGCGTGGAAATTCCATCGTTATATCGCAGCTCGGCGATCTGGTAGGCTCGCTCTGCCTGCGAAACAGTTCCCGCACTGGCCTGCCACAGCGCGAGTGCCGCAGCCAATTCATCGAACGCGCTGCGCGTATCCAACGCCGCCTGCTCCTTGGTCTGTTGCTTTTGCGTCTGGGCAACTTCCAGATCAGCCTCCGCGCTGCGCACCTCACCTGTAACCCTGAGACCGCTAAAGATCGGGACGTTCACCTGCAGGCCAGCGGTCCAGGTTTTCAACCAATCCCCCGACTCCGGCATACCCGACTCAGGATAGGCGACGAGGCCGTAATTCGAGACCGCAGAGATACTGGGAACATGCTGCGACTGAGCAAGATCAATCGCTGCCGAGCGCATAGCGACGGCAGCTTCAGCCCTTTCAACAATGAGACGCGCGTTTCCCTTGGCTTCACCCGGGGAAATGTCGGCGACCTGACGAGCCATCGCCGTCAGATCCAAGAGATCCTTGTCGCCTTCCAGGCTCGATGTTAAACGCACCGACTTTTCAAGGGGAATATCCAGCAGCTGCTTCAGGCGGAGCAAAGCCTGGTCCTTCTGCATGCGCGCGGTCAGGAGCTGCGGCTTTTGATTCTGCACTGCCACCTGAGCCCTCAGCACATCGAACTCGGGTCGTGTTCCCTGCTCACCACCGAGTTGCACGAGGCGCAGTGTCTGCTCAGACTGCTGTAAAGCGGACTCTGCAATGCTCGAAAGTTTCTGCATGAGCACGGCATCATAATAGATTTGCACGGTCGTGAGCGCCGCGCGGGCCCGCGCTGAGGCCAGATCGAGTTCCGCGACGCGGAGAGAGCCTTCGCTCATGGCCTGACGTGCCCGGGTTCGTCCACCGGCATAAAGATTCTGGGAAAAGACCAAACCTACACGCCAGGTATTTTCCTGGAAGAACGGACTCAAGCCGCCGGCTGCTCCGGTCTGCCCCCCGGATACACTGGGAAACATCGACTCCGGTCGATCAGGTTCCAGCAAGCGATCATAGCTGAGAGATCCAGTCAGTTGCGGGAACCATTCGCTTCGGGCCTGCGTCTGCTGGCCTTTGGCCGCCCCGACGGCGGCCACGGCTGCAGCGACGTCTTCACTCGCCCGCTCAGCTCTTTGCAAAGCTTCCTCGATGCCGAGGTCAAAGTCAGCCGTATCATCTGCAGCTTGCCCATCGTTGCAGGGAATCTGCAGGGCCAGAATGAAGAGGTGGATAGGCCACTTCAAAACCAGACTCCTGAATGGTTGAAGGGTATGACAGCCCGTAGGAGAGCCGTGGTTGAAGGTTCACCCCTGTACGTCCCAGACTCCACTTCTGGAAATTTTCAAGCGTCGTATCGCATTCTTCTCACCGTGCGTGGAGAGTAGAAACCCCACTCAAGTGATATTTTTCCTGCAACTTTCATTCCTTCCCTGACCTTTTGCCACAAGGCTAATGCGAACTCTTCGTTGTCGGACGATTGGCCAGAGAATTGCCTATGCTGCTGACTATGCAGGATGCACACGTGTCATCACGGGCATCCCTGAAAAGCCCAGTCAAGGGTCTGGGCTGCGAAGAATTGTCCCTATCTGACTGCGACTCAGAACTGCGACCCCTTTTGAGACGCTGATTGCTGCTTGCCTTGCTGCGATTGACCCTGGATATTTCGCTCCCCAGACTCCTGGTGATGGGCCTGCACGCGAATCTGGTTGTGGATCTCCTTCACTCCCAGTACATCATCAAGCGCATCTTCAGCACGACGCTTTTCATTTCTTTCCGAGACGGTTCCCGTCAGCGTCACTTCACCGTCTTTGACCTGCACCTCAATCTCGGAAGCGTCCACCTGCGGATCGCGGGTTAAGCAGTCACAGACGTCTTCCTTGATCCGCTCATCGGACCTTTGATAGCCTTTTGGACCGCGTCCGGCATGGGGTCCCATGGACTGCTGCCTGCTGCGCTGGCGGTCGTCCCTTTCAAAGTCCCGATAGCTCTGCTGACCTTCAAAGGAGCTTTGATTCCCATAGGAACCGGAGAGATTTCTGCCGCTCAATCCACGGTCACGGTCGAAGGGCGCAAATCTCTGCTGTGAACCAATGCTGCTGCCATAGCCTCCCAGGTTTCTATTGTCCTCATCTCGGTCGTAGGAACGTCCTGAGTACATACCTTGATCGGATTGATCGCCCCAACGATCAAGATCCCCCCGATTCATACGATCATTACGACCGAAGTTCCTGTCATCAAAGTCACGGCGGCTTCTGTCCCTATCACTGAAATCACGACGATTCTGTCTATCTTCATCCTGATATCCGCGTTCCTGCATGATCATTACTCCTTTGCTCAGTACTGAGTTTTAAAACGATAAAAACTCATTTGCTTATGACGTTAAATCATTGATGAGCACCCTACTATCCATGAATTTCCTGATCTGTATGAAAAACTCTATGAAATTATGCGACGCGCCGTGATCGCGGCTATCGTCTGGCATGATCATTGCTGTCCCTATAAAGAATGAGGATTGACCAGCCGTGTCGGTTGAGTCTGCTTGGAAAACAAGCGAAGGAGGAATTATGCTTGCGACAATCGTCACAGTCCTTGGAGCGGTCATTGCCACCTTACTGATGGCATCACTGATGTACGCCTTGATCTGGGATGGCTTTCAACATGGCGATGTGATCCGCCTGATAGGGACGGACATTACGAATAAACCCAAGCGCTTCTTTTCAGCCGGAATGATCATTTACCTGACTACAGGGCTTGCCCTTTGCTGGCTCTACTACATGACTATCCAATTTTTAAATATACAAACATTTCTTGTTTCAGCCGGCGTGGGGGGTGCCATCGGTTTCGTCACCGGCTTTGCCATGATGTACTGGTTCATCTACGAAGTCTTCGCGATACAGGAAGTGAATCAACAATACGCGAAGTACTGGATCCCAACCGCTATTGCTCACTGGTTCGGCCATATGGCGTTCGGCTTCTCACTCGGCACCATGATTTCAGCCTTCGTGCTCTATGGCATGAATAGTTTCTGGCTGGCCGCTGCCCTCAACCTGGTCGCAGCTGGCGGGATCATGCTTTTTGCGAAGAAAACCGAGATCATCGACTCATACCACAGGCGGCAGGCTCATGGGTGAGTCTCACAGGCCATGGTCGCTCAGAACTTCCACGGCCATGCGCCCTCTCGCTCTCGTCCTTGGCTCGACTGCAGGCTGCGTGATGGCACATGCTGCTCGTCCTCCTGACTTTCTCAAGGCAAGGCTCCAGCCTTAGGGACTGCGATAGCACTGGTCGGGCTTCTATCCGATTCACGGCCTCACGATTTATTCCGTCAAAGTCACATTCGGCAAGACCGTGGGTTCTCCAGACTGAATATCAACATCCTTGACAATTTGGGTCTGAAGCCCGGCTTTGCTGAATTTCACTTGATAGAAACCAGCAGGAATCCCCTCTTCGATCAGACCTGCACCCTCCGCGATCGTCGTGCCCGATGCTTCATAACCCAGAAGCTGAAAGTTCACTCCGTCTGGTGTATATCCATCAGGAACGATCACACGAACAGCAAGACCTCCGACTTTAGCGGTCTGTATGGTACCGATGCTTAAGCCATCGGCTACTGTAAAGTTTATTCCTTGCACGATGACCTTATCCAAAGAACCAATCGAACCAACAATGCTGTAGACGCCATCTTCCGGGGGAAAGACTCCAAAGCGTCCATCGGAATCTATGCCGGTATACTTGGTGAGCGGTGTCTCGCCGTCGGCGCGATAGAGTTCAATCGTTGAATTAGGATCGCTTTTCCCGTCTGAGCCGACGAGGATTCCGACGATCTCGCCTTCCCGAGCTTCAAGATCATCCCCATCAGCGGCCTTGTAGCCACAGCTCTGCATGTTAAACGTCAGCAGCAGCATGATAGAGAGCATAAAAGCATTCACCATGTGTATCACCTCCCGTGGTGTCGGTCCGAAGAATATCATCAATCCATCATGTTATCCTATTCTTGCATTTGACAGTGGTTTTTCCGTCTGGGGACGGCTGACGCACGCCTCCCAGCCTGCCACAACTTCACTTATTCCTGGCGTTCCAAGCCTCTTTCAAACCCGGAATGTGCTCAACCCCATCCGGCACCTGCAGAGACGAACCTGTGAGATCCTGTCCAAAGGGCTGCGCGGCACTGCCCAAACATTTGGAAAAGAAATTCTCCGTCAGACTGTTAAAACTAATCCGGTTTTCCGGATTCTGAAACCCATGCCCTTCATCAGGATACAAAGCATAGGTGACAGGAATCGACCTGGCCTTCATCGCCGCCACAATCTGGTCTGATTCTTTCTGCGTCACGCGCGGATCGGTCGCGCCCTGACCGATTAGCAAAGGTCTTTTAATGTCCTGCACCTTGGTGATCGGCGATCGGGCCAGAAGATCCTTCCGCTCACTTTCCAACTTGGGATTGCCCACGCGCTTGTACCAGGAGGATTCCAGGAACGGCTGCCAGTAAGCCGGAAAACTTTCAATAAGCGTCACAAGATTGGAAGGTCCCACGACATCGACTCCACAGGCGAAGGTATCGGGGGTAAAGGTCATACCCACCAGCGTCGCATACCCACCATAGGAACCGCCCATAATCCTGACTTTATCTTTCTGCGCCACGCCCTGCTTTATAGCCCAATCCACGGCATCCACCAGATCCTGATGCATGGCGCCCGCAAATTCCCAATTGGCCTTGTTAATGAAATCCTTGCCGAATCCCGTTGAACCGCGATAGTTGACCGAAAGAACGGCGAGCCCACGATTGGCCAACCACTGATGGATCGGGTTGAAACCAAAAGTATCCCGAGCCCAAGGGCCGCCGTGAACGTAGAGAACCATGGGCAAGGCCTTCGTTGGTTTGCCATCTCCATCAGGATCCGCATCCGGGGGAAGGCTTAAATACGAGGGCAGAGTCGTTCCATCACGCGCCGTGATATCACGTGCATGCATGGGAGCAAGACGCTTGCCTTCCAGTTCCGGGCGTGAGGTGAAAAGCAAAGTCAGCTTCTTCCCAGGACTATCATAAAGATAAAAGGCTGGTGGCTCGTTGACACGATCAATCGCAAGAACCCAATACCTCTCATCGTCCGTGCGGCTGAGCACAGTCCAGTTTCCACCAGCCTCGCGCTTCAGAAGTTCCAGGTCGGCCTGAATCTTCGGATCGACGGCTGTCCAAGAAAGGTGTCCTGTATTGAAGTCATTTTCCAGCTTAATTCAAGCGTCCGTCGTTTACCACCTGCACCGGGCCACGGGGAATATGGCTTGACGAAATGATCGACGCTGATCATCTTAAGGATGCGATAGTCATATCCAGGAGAGTTTATGCAAGCATTCGTAGCGTCACGGGATGGAGTTGAAATTTTCTACGAGCTGTCAGGCCAGGGCACCGAGGCTTTGGTCTTCGTTCATGGCTGGCTGGGTCAAGGATCCTGGTGGGAAGCTCAAAGGAAGGTTTTTGAAGCACACTATCGCGTTGTGCAAATGGATCTGGCAGGACATGGGCGCTCTGGGAAAGACCGAAAAACCTGGTCGGTCGCGAGCTTTGCTGACGACATTGCGGCCGTGGTGCAGCATGCTGGACTGAATGCCTGCCATCTGATCGGGCATTCGATGTCCGGTTCCAACGTCATCGCCGCAGCCCAACTGCTCGGGTCTCGTGTCCACTCGATCATTCTTGTCGATACCTTGCTGGATCTTGATGACATGCCGAGCCTCGAAGCCGTTCAGCCCCTGTTCGCAGGTTTGAAAACAGATTATCAGGCGACCATGGATCATGCTTTCGCGCAGTTTCTCCTGGTTCCCGCGTCTCCAGCGGCTGTGCGCGAACGGCTTCAAAACGAGATGGGTGCGGCGGATCCAGCACTCGCGGTGGCCGTGCTGGAACCCTTCTATCGAACGGATATTCGTCCTCAAGCCGCAGCGCTTCAGCTGCCGGTTCGCGCTATCAATGCCGACATGAGGCCAACAAACGCGACGGTGAATCGAAAGTATTTCAAGAACTTTGACTTCAAGGTGTTGGCTGGCGTCGGACATTATCCGATGCTGGAAAAACCCGAAGAGTTCAATACGCTCCTGCAGGAAACCTTGCGGGAACTGCATGAATAGCTATCCTGCGCTTTCCTAATACTTTACCTAGGAGTTTCGGACAGCGGACAACCTAAAACAGCTCCAGTTTCTCTCTCCATTATAGGGAGTGCTCCAGCTGCCGCGCTCATCAACCCCTTGCTTCCCATAATTGGAAAGTCTGGCTCCATGATTGGCATCTTTGAGCTGACAGAAGCTCGCGTTTCGATCGAAGAGATCCAACTCAAACTCGGCAAAGAGGATGTGGAAGCTCGTGAAAAATTTGAGGGGCCTTACATCGTCAACCTTTTGAGCAATGAAGTCCTGCCCTCGCTGGCTTCCATCAACCTGCCCGTCGGTGAATACAAGGAGCTGACGTTCAAAATACATAAGCTTGATGAGGGTGACGTCGATGGAATCGGTCAGCAAGATCCACTTATGAAGCAAAGCATCTATCTGACTGGTGTTTATACACCAAGCGGCGGCAGTCCCATCCAGGTCAGCTTGAAAACAGATGTTGACGAAGAGTTCTCCCTGATGAAAGAGGGCAGTCTTGCCCCTGGCGTCCAGATTGCAGAGGATGCCACGAACCAGGTGATTATCGCTTTCCGACTGGCTGAGTGGTTCAACTTCAATGGCTTTACCTACGACTTCTCAGACCTAACCGCAGCTGACAATCAGCTGGACAACGATGCCGGCGAGATTGAAAAACAACTGCGCGAGCGCATTAAGGAGAATATTAAAGATTCCGCTGATTTCGGCAAAGACGGAGACGGAGACGGCGATCTCAACAAAGAGGAAGATACGGATGACTCCAATGACGACGAAGATAAGACGCAGGAGTAAATAACAATTGCCTCAGGCGGCTCTAACCGCCCCCAAGCGTGGCCGGATCCCTGCGGACCGGCCGACCCTTCTTCACTGACAGCCAAAAGCCTGACCGTCGCTGCTGACAACTCCAATCAGTCCCTTATCATCATAACCAAGAACCCGACCCTGCCCATCAACTTCGCTCGATGATGTTCGCGGTGCAGCGCAACCAGGCTGAGGCACGGCCCCCAGATCAGCTCCCTCGGCATCAAAGGCCTGAGCGCTTTCTCCATCGAATACGATGAAGGTCTGCGCGGGAGTCCAGGTAAAACCAAGACTGAAACAACGCTGTGTCACATCCTCTTCAGGACCGATGGCTTGACCGTCGGCGTTCAGCATTTGCACTTTATAGGTCACGAGGGGAAGAGGAACTTCAGGTCCCTTTACGTCACAGTAAGGAACAGGAAGGGTAATCCTCGCCAGGACATTTCCATCAGGAGAAGGCAAAAGTTCATCACCGGCGGAAAGGGTCGCAATCAAACGGCGCGACCCATCGGCTTCCACGCGATAGAATTCACGATTCTGACCCTTGTACGCTCCGATATAGATCCGTTCCGAAGGTTTGAAATAGAATGGGACAATCCCCTGCCCCGCACGCACAGGACCTACATACCGTCGCTCACTGCCATCCGCTTTCTGCACCACAAGACGGTGGCAGAACTTGCGCTTCTCTGTGGTCCCGGACAAAGGGTCCCAGGACTTTTTCTCTTCATAGCTCTGTTCAAACGCGGCCACCATACTGCCATCGCTCGACCACACGGGCATGATGACTTCCCGCCGCGTTCTCCACCAGAAAAGACTTAAACCCCCAGCCTCAGATGCAGACGGGCACAGGGCCGCATCAGGCGAGCTGTCAACCTTGGCTGCAGTCCTGGATTTTTGTGTCAGGGCCGCGCCGCAGCCGGTGGCCAGGTAAATCATCCAGGATGTGGAAATCAGAGTCAAAACGCGGTGTTTCATGGTCGTCCTCATGGAAAAGACAGGGGGTCACGAGCCTTCAATTGCAAGTGCAGTACCACGAATAGCGTTTTTTGACGAGTGAAGTCGTCTGAAGGGCCAGAATCCTTGATTCTGGCTCCCCCTGAGTCTATTGCGAGGCTTTTGTCGAAAATCTCACGCGGGTCGGACCACCCACACTATTGAAAAGGGCATCACCATTTTGAAGGAACTGCACGATCGCATAAGCTCCGTTGCCAAGATTATCCTGTCCAAAGATGGAGCGATGCACAGTACGACCCGTGTTCCAATCCATACCCGTAAGTTCCCAACCATCCACAGCTGTATAGCCGTTTACAAAAACAATATTCGAAGGAATACTAACCGCCGGCACCATGCTGGTGGATACAACGTCACCACGCGACCAGACCGATCGCCAGTGATTCTGCATCGGATCCCACTCAAAACGCTCCACACCCGCGGGCGGAGCGAATACAGGACCTCCTGCCAGAACATCTATCAGCTTATCGGGATGGCCTTCAGGACGAATGTTGTTCACAACAAAAGCCCCATAGCCTTTGACAACAACCGACTGCTCGCTCTGGATAAACTCAGGGAGTGGCGAAAGGCCAGCCGTCACTTGAATCTCGCCGGCAATACGGGGATTGCGCGGGGCCTCTGCCTTGGCATCAGCTGGAATCCCGTCTCGCCAAAAGGCAACCAGTTTCATACGATCGGCGCCGTCGGTGATCACCACCAATTTATCCTCATCGGGGCCAAAGCCCATCAGTGTAGGCGTGGACCCTGTACCGAACCCGAACTTGACGCTGGGAGGCTCGCGTCCTGTATCATAGGTCGCCGACCATGCGCCATCAGCCTGGTCCTGTGAGAGTTTCGCGCCCGTCCAAACCACCTTATGCATCTTTCTATCGGTCGCAACATAGATGCCGTTTTTCTCATCAATCGCGAGGGAGTTGGTGATATATTCGTTCGCTGCAAAACGCAGGGTATGGCGAGGCCCTTCAAGGCTGCGATCCAGTATCAGGAGTGAACCGTTGGTCAATACGATCAATTTTCCATCATAAGTCAGACTCGCTCCAACGATGAAGGCACCATATTTCGAAAATTGTTCGCCTCCCCCTTTCACCAGCTCCTGAAGATGGTCCGTAAGATCAAGTTCACGCAGAAGCTGAATTCCTTGGGCTGGATCCTTCGGGTCGACAAGGCCGTAGGCATAAATCCTGGCACCCGCTGCTGCAAACATCACGTTATCCCGATCCACGAGCACATAGGTATTGTTCGCAAGTCGAGAGAAATTCACCCCAAGCTCGGCCACGGCGTTTTCTACATCACCGATACTTCTGAAACGTTGGGCCAGGACACTATCGAGTTTGCTCGAAACTATATTCACCAGACCTGGCGTCGCATACTGGGCTGCGGGTCGCAGTTCACCCTTGGAAATATCCATATAGCTCACCCCACCGCTCGACGCTCCCCACATGAAGCTCGGCGAGGTCGATGCCAGCTGCATGATATTTACAGGGCCACCCACCACGCGAGGGAAATCGCGCAGATTCAACCTGAAAATCCCACGAGGGGCTGGGTAAGGCATCGCATCCGTCTGAGCTGGATCGAAGTGGGTGATCGCATACTTCTCCGCAGCCAGGTAGGGATTTCTTGCTGGTCCACGCGGAGGATTCAGCTCGGCATTTCCCGCATAAGCAGCATGGATCGAGAAAAGAACGCCGGTCGTACAAACAAGAGAGCTTGTCACCTTCATATTTTTGCCTTCCATCTTATCACGTTTTTCACGGTTAACGGATTTGATATACAGGGCAAGCGCATGAAGATAAAGACAGCAAAAACTCCTGCGTTTAATCCTCGATGGAAATGGGATCACACCGGAGTCAGGCCAATCGATGCCATTGGGGTATGCTCAGAATCCAGGGCACCGAGCCCACATGAATTTCCACCGATATGTCGTCTTTTTCCCATCTGGCCCGAACACGAGATAGGCGTTGGGATTCTCGATCAATCCATTGATCGCAATCCTGGCCGTCCAAAGTCCCTTTGGATTCCGATCCGCAGCGCACCAATAGCTCTGTGGTATGAAGCGAAGATCTGTCGTCCACGCCAGCGTTTTGGAAGGCTCCTGGAACGGCGTTCCGGATGGATAGTTGAACTCCTTGGGCTGCGAGGAGTATCCGAAGAGAGTGTGCGAGGAACTCAGAGAGAGTATCGCTCCATCTCTGGACTTGTTGGCACTGAATGTGATCTCCTGCCAGATCTCAGTGGGATAATAACCGCGCAACAGCTCCAGGCCCGCACGCATCGCACAATAGCGGTTGCCGGATCCTGCAGGGGGAAGGTTCAAGGTCAGTCCAAGGTTCCAATAAAAATCACTGCCTGTTGCGATCAGTTCAGAATCGTCTGGATTGCAGCCGCTTCCTGAAGGCGGAAAGTATGTGACATTCGCAATCTGACCCCAGGCCTGAGCTGAAAAAAGCGACAAACCAATAAGAGAGGCTTTGATGGATTGATTCGACATAATAATTTCCCTTCATATATTGAGACGAAGGATGAGGCTGACTGAGCCATCGGGAATACGAAGAAACATTCTCCCTTCGAATTATCCCTCCCTCCGACTTCCAGCAAGCAGGATTCTTTAAAAAAGCCTCTCGATGTAAGAAAGTGTTCTGTGAGGTCGAACAACGAACTCAACCGATCACATTCGTCACACATTACGACGTTCAAGTTTTCACTGATGACCCCTTGGCGAATTCCCAGCTCCGGAGGCCAGGAATCTGTATCGTCAAGCCCTATCTCGTGGGTAATAGCTTCCAGGAAAATCCTACACTTCGATCACAACTTACTTCATGATTGAATGGAATAGGATCATTCTCTTCTGTTCCTAATAGGCAAATATTGCCTCCCTTAAGGCAAATCCATGAAGTGGCTATTCATACTGCTTCTCAACCTCCAAGCCATGGCCATGGCTGAGCCGACAATTGCGTTGCAGTCACCCTCATGGTTTGACAAAGTCCGCTATCTTAGATTTGGCAATGAAAAGCTCCTGACCCTCGCAGATCCCGTGCTTGACCTCTCCCGTTTGAAAGACGACGAATACTGGTATGTCGACGGAAAAGTCTGGTTCTTTCCCGGGGAATTCCTACCGCCCGATGAACTTCTACAGCCCGGAGCTTGGGAGAAAATCCTTGCCCAGAGAAAGCCTCTCCTTCTGGACGCGAACAACAGTTGGTTCCAAAACTCTCGGAATCCGGCAGACGTCAACTATGGCAGCTATGTGCTTCAGGTCAGGTCGCCTGCCCCCCGACGGCTGGCGTTTGGTGCCTATAACGTCTATCATCCGGCCCGCTTCTATATTGTTGACAAAAGGAAGGTTCGGGAAATTCGCAGCTTCGGCAATCCAGACCCGGATCCTGATAGGAATCACCAACAAAGCGTGATGTGCTGTCCTCTGAATTTCTTTGATGTTGATACCGACTTTTTTATCATCACTCACGCTTCCACGCCCGTCTCCGACACTTCAAAGACCACCAATTTCTCGGGTTTTTTTATCGGGCCCGAGACCTATCTCTTTCAAGAGATGCGCAATACCTTTGCGCTGATCGGCTGTTTGATCGGTTGCTTCTTTCTTGCGGGAACTTTCTATGGCTTTATCTACTCGTTCCGGCGGCGGGATCGGTCCTCGCTGTACTTGAGTCTGTTTGCCTCACTGGCCTTTCTCCTTGCAGTCCAAACTTTCGTCGATCTGCCGTTGGATCCGAAACACATCGGCAAACTCTGGACCTTTCTAAATCTGCTGGCCATGGCCTGTCTGCAACTCTTCATACTCGAAAAAATCAGGGAGTTCATCCAGCCAAAAACCCAAAGGCTCTGTATCACAGCCATCTTGGGCGGCTGCCTGGCAGGGCAATTGACATCCATTCTCTCTCTGGATGACATCTCTGGCCTCATTTACCTCATACTGATGCTGGGCAATACAGTTCTGATGGGTCTTGTGGTCGCGATGGGCCTTCGGCATCGCATCAATGGAACCCTGTTTTTCGGCGCTGGCGCAGCTGTTTGCAGCCTATTTCAGTACTCGATTATTCACATCAGCATCTTTAAATTGAACGAGGATCCCGGCAATGCCGTAACACTCGCGAACCTCGCCATGGTTTTGGCCCTGGCCCTCGTCAATGCCAAAGACTTTGCCCTGACCTATCAGGCCTCCGAACGGATGCGACAGGACCTGCAGGTGCTCCTGGAGGAAGTCCAGGAGAAGGAGCAGGCTCGTACTCTATTCTTTCAAAACACGTCCCACGAACTCAGGACGCCTCTCAACGGCATCATTGGTTTCATGCAGCTACTGACGCAAGGCCGCTACGGAAAAATACCGGAGGCAGCCGAAGTCCAACTCCAGAAATGTATTCGACTCGCGATCAGCCTGAAGAATCAGGTGAACTCCATTCTCGATCTGGCGAAATCGAAGAAGGGCCGACTCACTCTCAGCAATAGTTCCATAGCCATCAAAGATCTGATCGACGAGACCGAGGATTTGGCTGCGGGACTCTTGCTGAAGCGCAATGATTTCAGCTTTCAATGCAACTGCGAGTGGCAAACTCTCCTCTCGCAATTTATTGGCGATCGGGAGAAGATCGCTACGATCCTCCGCAACCTCGTCGGCAACGCCTTTAAGTTCGCGGATCCTGTTCGTCCCAATGCAGTGGCACTCACCATCACGCGCGATGGCGGATGGCTCCATATTATTGTCAGCGATACGGGCATAGGCATACCCATCGACTATCAGGATAAAATATTCGAGGAATTCAAGCAGGTCGCGGATGATTCCCGCCGGGCTTATGAAGGCAGCGGTCTCGGCCTGGCCATCGTCCGCGAGTTTGTGAAGCTGATGGGCGGAGACATTCGATTGGAATCCGAGCAGGGCAAAGGCAGCCGCTTCTTCGTCTCGCTACCGGAACAAAAAGAGATTCACCTGCAGAAGCCGACCGAGATCGCCTTGGGCCATCTTGAACCTAAAACCAGGATGACCCCGGCAGTTGCCGTCCCCAGCAATCTTCCGGTCAACGCAGTGAAGGGGCACGTCCTGGTCGTGGATGATAACGAAATGAACTGCGATGTGCTAAGGGACGTGCTTCAGCATCAAGGTTTCCAGGTTAGCGCAGTGCTCGACGGTCAGGAAGCTCTCCGTTTTATGCGGCGGGAACACCCCGATCTCCTGCTCCTCGATATGATGATGCCGCTTTTCTCGGGCGAAGATGTGATCAAGGCCATGAAGCAGGATAGCCTGCTTCAGGACATTCCTGTGATCCTCATCACGGCACGGGCCAGTGATGATGATAGGCTCTTCGGCCTTGGTTTGGGTGCCGATGACTATCTTGCCAAACCGATTCATCACGAAGAACTTTTGTTCCGCGTGCAAAACCTTCTACAGCGCCTGGAAACCAGGCGAAAGATGGTCGAAGCAGAAGAAGGCCTAAAACCAAGTCAGCTGGGTCGCCTGATGAATGACTTCAGCCATGAGTTGAAGAATGCCTTTCAGCTTTATAGTTTCACCAGCCACGATATTCCGCGGGCCTGCGAAAAGATTCTGCGCTATCTGCCGATTCCCCTTCCGGAATGGCAGGAAGCAAGTCGGCTGATCGCCAGCGAGCGCATGCTCCTGACTGCATCCACGCAGTTTTCTGATCTGAGTTTCACCGATGCGCACCAGGAACAATCTGCGATCCTCAGGTCGCTGCGAACCAGCCTGGACCTTGTGGATATTCATGCGGCGTCTCGCAGGAAGATCTGGCATCTGATTCTCAGTCTATCAGCCGATCAGCAGGAGGAGTGCGAGCAGGTATTGTATATAGTCCGCAACTTCCTGGTGATGAAGAATCAAACCACCTTTGTCATGGAATTGGTGGAAAACATTCTGGAATATTCCAAAGGCAGTGAAAGCCCCTTGAATGCATCCACCCAGGCAGTCCTGGATGCCATCATCCGCCTCGTGCGTCCTCGCATGCTGCGACTGGGAATCCGCCTGGACGTTATGGGGGACGACTGTACTGTTACCATGAGCCAGGGGCACATGATGCAGGTGATGCTGAATCTGGTTTCCAATGCCATGGATGCCGTAGCAAATCTTGGATCGGATCAAAAGTGGATACGCATCAGCGTGTCGGAAACGGAAGGCAAAGCCGTAATCAGCTGCGCCAGCGGCGGTGGATCAGCCCGCAAGGATTCCTTGGCATTCGAACGCCTGATTCAAAAAGCCCAAGGTTCGCTGGAAATTAACAGTCAATCACCGTATCCAGAAATTGTTTTCAGAATACCATCCATCAGGATGCAAGAATATAAAAGATCCGGCTAGACAAGAAAGCTGAGAATGAGACGGATAGGATCACAAAGCAGAGCCCATAAAGGGATGAGTGGCTTTTGCCGCTCAAGGCCTCTGGTTTGGCCTGTCTGCCTTGTCATACTCCTTCTCTTCAGCACTCATCTTTTGGCGGACGAACCTCCCACCTTCGTCATTGAAAGCGAAACATTTAGCATTCAACAGGCCAACCTCTATAAGCTCGGCATCTTTGATGAGGAGTTGGCAGAGCATGATATTGTCGCGCGTATGCAAAAGCATGAATACGAACTCAAGGACTACTATGAGCTGCAGAATCACAGACGCTCCTACTGGATGTATATAGTCGATAACAAGAGCGGAAAGCCCCAGAGAATCTTTATCAGTTTCTCCTTACAGTTCCCGCAAACCAAAGCCTGGATTTTTGAAGGAGACCATCTTCGGTCCTTTGATCCGGTAAGAACAGTCGCGGATGTTTTATCCACTCAGGTCCCTCCCGGGCGATCATATATTGTAGCCATGAGGCTCAGCGGCGGAGAACTCAAGGGCAAGGCATCCATTGTCAATATCTCTGACTTCAATACCTTCATGCAAAAAGTCAAAATCCAGCAGCATGTATCCGCCGGAGTCTTCGGCGCCGTCGCTATCATGATTCTCTACAATCTGGGCATGCTCTTCTTCTTTCGGCGAACCTATTTTCTTTACTATGCCATCTATAGTGCCGCGGCGCTTCATGCCCTTGCTATTTTTAATGGCTATACTGTTTGGAACTTGTCAGAATTGGGTGTCGTGCTGGGAATATCAGGCTGTGCCCTGCTCCAATTCTGTAACAGCTCGCTCTCACTGCCGACCAGTCATCCGCGCCTCTATCGTGTGTCCCTCGGGTTCATGGCCTACAGCCTTGTCTTCGCAGTCTATGTCTGGTTTACCGCAAGTTGGGCTGTGATCGCGCTGAGCATGCCGATAGTCCTGGCCTACAGTCTTTTCGTTTCACTCAGACGAGCCTTGCGAGGCTATCAGCCAGCCATCTACATGACCATAGGCTGGAGCATATTCCTGGTAACGATCTGTCTGACTGTGCTCAGCATCCAGTTTCCCAGATTTGGCTACTTCTCGCACATGAGCTTTCTGGGCTTTGTTTCTGAACTTTGCTTTTTCTCCTTTGCTATTGGTCAAAAAGTGAGAAACGCGGAACAGATCGCTCTCAAAGAACACAAGCATGCCTTCAATCAGCTGAAGAAGGTTTTCTATCCCCACCAGATCGAACAGATCAAAGCCGGCAGAGAGTTGGAAGACACGATGCCCACCGGCAGGAGCGAGGCCTGCGTGATCAATTTTGATATCATCGGCAGCTCAAAGCTGCCTCCTTCACTGGCCAAGAGCTTCATCGAGGCGTCCATCAAAGGCTGCGTTTCCATCATCAATGAATCGTATAATTCAGAAGATTTGCAGTCCACGGGCTATCGTATTAAAGAAGTGGGCGACGGATTTCTGTGTTCGGTGGGATACCCCTTCAAAACACCCAAGGGCATGGATGCTGTGGAACTATCCATAGACTTGGCCCTGCGTTTTGTCTCCATCTTCCAAAGTCATGTTGATGTTCTGCAGAATCAATACCCGATCTACTGTTCCATAGGCGTAGCGCGGGACTATCTGGAAGGATACTTTCCCAAGGTCGGAACAATCGAATATGATGTTTTTGGCCGAGCGATCATCCTGGCCACTCGTTACCAGTCCTTTCGTAAGCAGCTGTTTCCGAATTCAGTGCCGGGACATATTATTACAGTCCATGAGAGAATTTTCGAACGTCTGCCGCATTCCCTGCAGCAAATTTTCACCAGGCTGGATCTGCGCAAGGAGCATATGAGCATCCGGGATGACCTGAATGCCAACGTCGTCTATTACAGGATTATTAGCGGCTCGGAAGCCTCCGCGGGGCCGAAGCTGGCCATCTGATCCCGTCCCCCTCGGTTTTTCAAAGACTGACTTGAATGAAAAATTCACCCCTTTTTCGGTCCCCGAATATATCCTTCCATACGGTACCTTACCTTTCATGTACGGCTCAATCCAAAGTGGTTTTAGAATGTTCGTTAAAATGCCGCTACGAATAAGCCTTACAATGAAGCTTGAGGAAGGCCTGTTTCGTGAAAATCTGGGTGGACATGAGTCAATTCCTGCCGTTTTTCTACCCGACCTTTCTGGTTGTGGGACTCATTGTCTATTTCTTTCTTCGTGGTCTAACCTTGGCGCTAATCGACCTCGCGAGAAAACCGAATGAAGTAACTTCTATGCAAAGTGATTCGGGACTTTTTCCGGCGTTCTTCGGCACTTTCAGACCCAGTAAGGAGAAGGCCAAAGCCGTCGCAACTGATGACTCTTCAGCCGAGTCTGATGACGAGCCGCGACCATTCCTGGCTGCGGAAAAAATACAAATTTACCGGATGGCGAAAGTCCTTTTTCAACAGAACAAGATCGTCGAAGCCGCCCATATGCTCGAAACGATAGACCTGGCTGAAAAGGCAGTGAGAATCCTGGTGAAGCATGAGAAGGTCGACGAGGCGGCGGCCACGCTTATACGAATGAATGCTCTCGACAGAGCTGCAGCTCTTTTCGAAAAGCATCAGAAGTTTTCCCAGGCCTCCGAGCTGTATATGCAGCTTGAGAACTGGCAGAAGGCTGCACTGAGTTTTGAACAGATGGCGAAGCGGGATGCTCAGTTCTACTATATGGCGAGCGAATGCTATAGAAAGGCCGACCTTTTGAATGAAGCCCTGGCTGCCAGGGCCAGGCTGGGCCTCGTCGAAGACGTATTCCAACTCAGTGTGACTCACAAACAATGGCTCTTCTTAGGGCGCTATCTTGAATTTCCTGCTTATGCCTATCGCATCCTGCCGCTTTTTGAAGCGAACGTGCTTGAGGAATTTTTCATGGATTTGGAACTGGTCCCCCATACGGCGCTGCTGCTGGCTCACTGGCTCAATTATCGCTCCGATGATGCCATGGTCCAGGCGATTCTTCGCAAGTTGGGGGATAATTCGTCTTTAGCCAGCTTGTTCTGGCAGCATCTCGATCATTATGGTTTCGAAACAATGTCGCAGAAGACCCTCGCCATGCGGTCTAAATTGAACCCAGCGGTGGCGAAGACTCATGCCGAGGCACTCCTGGCTGCGGGTCGCGCCGAGCTGGCCCATAAAATTTTGGCAACCGACATAGTTCCTCCTCTGCCCGTCGCGCCTTTGGTCATGAAATTCTAACGGTGCGACGTTAGCTTTCCGTCTTTTCATACTGATCGTCTGTGGACGCATCTCTGGGAAACCAGGACTTCGAAGCCAGGTCGATTTCATAGTGAAAGTTGACCGTCTTGGGATCGTCAATGGAAGCGAGAAGAAGATGAGCAGCCCCACCGCCCTCGGTCACGAATTGCCAGACGGCGCTTAAGCCAAGCCACGTCCCTTCCTGGAGCCTTTATCTATCGGGCTCCCCAAGCTGAGGAAGCGTCGGGCTATAGAATCGTTGAGACATTCTGCCCTGGGACGGAATGACTCTTAAGCCGCCTGGTAAGAATTCAGAGTCCACCCATCAAATGGATGAGCTTTCCGCAAGCGAGGCCTGTGTGAATCTCGTATTGCGCAAGGCAACTCACCCGACTTCAAATGGGGAAGGTTATATAGTTCCGCGAATTCAATAGGTTACAAGGGATGGGCGAACCTGTGCATCTTTTCCTTCAATAGTGCAGACGAAACCTCGATAAGTCAGGAAAGAGTTTAACTGCACGATCCCAAAGTTTCGAGGCTGCCCGTGAACAAGGCGAAAAACAAAAGTTTTGAAGACAGCTTGCGCCAAAGGATAAATGAGCATTTTGCCTCGCGGTATGGTTCGAAAAAGCCAAAGCTCCCCAGGTTATACTCATGGTATTACGCCGTCTGTCTCGCGGCTGGGTTTCTCTTTCCTGCGGCGATCGTCGGCAAATACATGGGCGTCTTTCAATCCGACTTTGACGTCTTTCTCTTCCCGCTTCTTGCCATCGTATCCGCAATAGCTTCGTCGTTGACCTTCATGGGATTCGCCCATGCTCTGTCCCATAACGAATTGTTCGAGCAGGATTCCTGGGCAGGACGTGTTTTCAAGTTTATTTCCTGGGACTGTCTCATCACGATATCCGAATACGTGTGGGACAACGTCCATAATAAATCCCATCATGCCTTTACCAACCTGAAGGTGGGCGACGCAGAAAAAGACCTGGACGTCATCCTCATCACCAACAACCTGAAGCAGCAGCAAAGCGCAGCCAAAGTCCTCTTCTTGATCTCGATCGCCCAGGTTGTTCGCTTCTTCCGCCAGTTCCTCAGCATTATCCGTCTGCACAGGAACTACGAGAAGATTCATTTCAATGAATGGCTCGTTATCCTGGCAGGCAAAGCCTATGCCCTCGCGATCTTCTTTGTCCTTCCTTACCTGGCTTTCGATTCACTGTATGCGCCGGGCCTTGGGCTTCTCTACCTCGTCACGCAGTCGGTTATTCTCGTTCCCATCTTTCTTGTGGCTCATACCACGGCTGACGTAAAGTTCTATGAGGTGCCAGGTCCCAAAGCCTATAAAGAGATTTCATTCCAAAGAGTGCAGATCGAAACTTCGGCCAACTTCGCTATGGATTCACGCTTCATGTTCTGGGTGACCGGGGGGCTGACCTATCAGATCGAACATCATACCTTCCCGGATATTCACCCCCACTTCTATCCCGAGATATCCCTGATTATTCGGGAAGAATGCAAAAAGTATGGCGTATCCTACGTTCGCTACGAAGGCTACTGGGAGGCGGTTCGCGCCGTGATGAAGTTTCTGTGTGACGGAACCACGCACGCCGTGTATCAGAAACCGCCGCAGCAACTCGGGACAAGTGCTGGCAAGCGCAGCGTGGGCTGATGCGTCCCAGCCCAGAAAACGTCAAAGGTTTCTGCACCCTGCATGACCGTATACAGAGGTTCATAAAAAATATTCGGGCCTCTGCTTTCCTTCATTGACATGGAATTCCGAGCGAATCATGTTAAGTCCGCAACACCAACGTTGACGGGAAAAGCATGAATCCTCTGTTTGTACACCCATCACTTTCAGAAGAACGGCAGAACGCCAAACGCCTGGATACGGCTGATCCTCTGGCCCGTTTCCGTGCGGAATTCTTCCAGGGTTCAGGTATCTATCTGGATGGCAATTCCCTGGGACTTTTGAGTCGCAAAGCCGAGAAGGCCGTCGAACGAGTCCTGCGTGAGTGGAAGGAACTGGCGATCGAAGGCTGGCTCGATGCGGAGCAGCCTTGGTTTTTCCTGGCGGAAAAGATCGGCGACATGGCAGCGCCACTGGTGGGTGCGAAAGCTTCTGAGCTGATTGCGAGTGGCACGACCACTTCCAACCTTCATAGCCTCGTCAGTACGCTCTTTCCATCCGACCCCAAACGGTCGCGCATTGTCAGTGACTCGCTTAATTTCTCGTCTGATATTTACGTCCTCCGTGATCAATTGATCCTGCGGGGCCTGAATCCCGAGACGGAGCTTCTGCGCATTTCAAGTGAAGACGGTTACCTGATCGACGAAGATCGCATCATGGCCACGCTGGATGAAACGGTTGCGCTGCTGGTGCTGTCGACCGTCCAGTATCGTTCAGGTCAGCTCTTCGATATCAAAGCCATCACGGAAAAGGCCCACGCTGTCGGCGCCCGGGTGATATGGGACGCGTCTCACTCAGCAGGGTCCGTTCCGCATGAATTTCACGAGTGGGGCGTCGATGGAGCTGTTTTCTGCGGCTACAAATATCTGAATGGTGGTCCTGGCAGTACGGGATTCCTCTATATTCATGAAAAGCATGCGGCGCTGAAACCGGCTCTATCGGGATGGTTCGGACATCGGAAAGACACGCAATTCCAACTGAATCACGATTTTGCAATGGCGGCGGGCGCGGGGCGCTTTCAGATTTCAACGCCTCATGTCTTGAGCCTGATTCCACTCGAAGCGTCACTTGCACTCTTTGCTGAAGCTGATCAGCATGAACTGCGCAGAAAATCTTTGGCGATGACTGAGCTGATGATGGCCATGGGGGATCGCTATCTTGCGCCTCATGGTCTTCGTATAGTAACCCCGCGCAGGGCCGATCAGCGCGGCGGACATGTGGCCTTTGCCGGAGCCGATGCCTTTGCCCTGGCTCAGGCTTTGCGTCAGCAGGGAATCGTTCCCGACTTCAGGCCGCCGAACATCCTGCGCCTCGCGCCGACGGCCTTCTATAATACCTACAGCGACCTTGTCGCCACGATCAGCTGCATTCTCCACATTCTGGAGGACGGTGATCTGGAGCGCTATCAAAAGCCCACCGACATTCCCTGACGCAAACAAAAGGCGGGACCCGCAGGGCGACCCGCCACAACTAACGGGTCAAACCAAAATACTCACGGAACAGTATCTTATACGATTCGCTGTCACTCATTGCGTAGATGCTGGGCCGCAGCACCAGATCTCTGCTATTTTTGACGCCAGCCTTCTCCAGATCCTCATCCGCGATGAAGAGCTGGAAAGGTTTCTCCACGGAATAGATCAAATCCTCAGGTTTTTGCGCCAGCACAAACCGTGTATCCCGAATGATGGTCTGGGCACCATCTTCGCTCACGATATAAACGGGATTATAGGTCGGTGAGGCGGCCGGGTCCTGAGACGAGATGCCTTTGAGCTGTGGGAAGAGACTCACATAGAAGAAAGTTCCAACCGGGGCTTCATAGGTGAATTCCAGATCCACAGCGACCCCGGTGCGGCCCTTGGCGTCAGTGGCAGGACGAACCGTGCTGACGACCGGAGTCAGCTTGAAGGGACTCCCGGCATTGACAAGTTCAGCATCCAGTCGCTTCACTTCGGCAGTATAAAAGCTGCCATAAGACCAGTTTTTGACAAAGTCATAAGGCATGCGCCCATAGCCTTTCACGCCCCAACCTGCGCCCCAGGAATTTTTAAAATAGAAGACCTGGTCTTTTTCATTGTAACCCGTGAGCAAAACGGTGTGACCACCGCAGAGATCGGCCTCCACCTCACACTGATCCTCAAGCTCCTGACTATGGGTCACGAATCCTCCGTCCCCATTCCAACCGTTCTGGTTGACAGGAACCGATATGGTCACCGCAAAACCAGCAGCCAGATTCTCCTGCACGTCCCGAATGCTTCTGAGGCTGCGGACCTTAACATCATAACGATCCGAAGGAATAAGCGCCGCCTGCACCGCAGGGTCGGGACCAAAGTGACTCCGGCAGAACTCGGGCGCTGTCGTATCATCTTCATAAGACGCGCAGGGCATGCCGCTTTCAAACCAGGAATGGGAATAGGGCACGGACTCTTCCAGATGGAGACCACGGGTTGTCATGGTCTGTATGTTCCTGGGCAAATACGAGGCGTCCTCGCGAGTATTGACCTGATCCAACGCCTTGTTTGCGAAGATCAGATACTCTTCGGAAAGATTGATATCATGATGGTCAGGAAAATATTTTTTGAAAGCTTGTTCAAACAGGGCTGTAGTCGTAAAGTAGGCGCAGCTTCCACGATTGGCCTGATCCTTGATAGGAGTCTGCTCGTTCGTAAGATCAACCTCCTCAGGCAGTGGGCTCGTCCCTGCCTCCCGCAAGCTCTCAGAAGAGTCTTTCCAGTAAGGTTCCTGAGGCTTCGGCTGCAGCCTGCGAGGCATGCCATTGATTTTGATTTCCTGCGCAGCGAGCTGCGTCCCTCCCAACAGCATCATCACGGGCAGCACATACCGACTCATCATAGATTCCTACCTTTGTCTGGGTTGATAGGATCCTATTTAGCAAAGCGAAGCGGAAAGCTACACTGCTTTTCGCAAGCCGATAGAGGAAAGCCCAGCTTGCATCCCTGGCTACTTAAGCAAGGCTTATGAATATGCGTTATGAACCTGTGAAGGGTTTCACCAGTCTGCCGTCGACCCAGGTCTCGATGACTTTGATATCCTTGAGCTGCGCAGACGGTATTGTGAAGTCAGGGCTTCCTGCACGGTTAAAGCCTGCGCTGGATACCAGCCTTGAGGCGGCTGCCCATAGAGGGTCTTTCGCGTCACAGCAAAATAAAGGGTTTCCCTGGGTGTCCAGGGCTCGCCTGGCAAGTCGGAGTTGAGCATCAGCCGCACCTTGGCATCGAGCAAGGCCGACTGCGTGTGAAGGCTGCATGCTTGCAATCAGGCCCAGTTGAGAGATCTCACGAATGGCTTTGGCATCGAGGACCTGTGCATGCTCAAGCCGCCAGCGTAAATCACGGGCGGGGAATTTTCGACGAAGCACGCGATAGAGGTCGATGATTTTATGATTGGCAGCATCGCCGATGGTGTGGACAGCCAACTGAAAACCCTGAGGGCTCACCTGCTCGGCAAGTTTGCGGATGGCTTCGATCGAAATGCGTTCGGTCATCTCCGCTTCATGAGGCCGGTCGCTATAAGGGCCGGCAAGCAGGGCCGTCCGGGAACCGAGGGATCCATCGTAGTAAACCTTAAAGCCACGAACTGTAAAGAAATCGCTGTCGAAAGGTCCGCGTTTCACCCAGTTCGCTACGAGTTCTGCATCGTTACCATCCAGCAATCCATAGACGCGGATAGGAAGTCGGCCCTGGCGGGCGAGATTTTCCCAGGCAGGCAAACGCTTTCTGCTGATACCCGCCTCGTGCACCGAGGTGACGCCTTCAGCGGCCATAAGCTGCAGTCCTTTGAGAATGGCTCGCTCCTCCTGATCCTGAGTCAGGGGCGGGATATGAGGTTCAACGAGCTTTTTAGCCAGAGTAAGGAGCACGCCGGTCGCCTCGCCATTGGCCCGGCGCAGGATGGTCCCGCCTTCGGGATGAGGCGTTTTAGCATCAATACCGGCGATGGTGAGCGCGGCGCCATTATTCGCCTGGCTTCGCGCGAGGATAAAAGGCTTTGAGAGCAGCGATCCTATCCGCGACGCTTTGCGCTTCGGTGACATCCGCATAGAGTGACGAGGCTCCCAGCTCGGCTGCATGCACATGAGAATCTATGATCCCAGGAAGCACGCTTCGCCCTTTCAGAGCGACTTCGCGAGCCTGAGGATAAGCCTTTTTGAGGTCCTGGAAGCGACCAAGGGCAACAATAAGGTCCTGCTCTATAATCATTGCTTCATGGCCTGCAGGTTTACCATCAAGCGTGAGTATGGAGCTACCATGAAAAAGCATAGGACTGGCATGAACTGTCGTAGCTGAGAGCATGAGCAACGCCAGGAGTCCGCTCCATATCCTCGAATCCATCAAGGCCTCCTTCATTCAAAATGGGATCATGCCGTTGTAGTTAGCGAAAATTTGCGAGGGTGTCATGGCAAAAGTGGGGGTGTCGCCTGGTGTAATCGACCAGGAAGCTTGCATTTGCCAGTCCGGACGGTCTTTGCTATTCCTTTTGGAGTTATGAAGGAGATTTTCATGGACAAGTCCATCAAGCCGTCCGAGCGTTCTCTTGAAGCATTTATACAGAAGTTTCCCGACCAAGGCCCCCTTGTCATGCTCAATAGGGGCACGCGTGAAATGGATGGGGAACGCCCATGCGGCCGTCATAGCTCCGGACGAGGAAATGTGCGATGAATAAGGACATCGTGATTCATCGACTGGCAGCATTGGATGATTCGCGCCTGATCGCTACCACGCCGACGTCAGAGTTCTGGGGGTGAGCCTTAGGCCATGACCATCGCGCGTCGGTGAAAGGACTTTCATGGATTTCGATGTTGGGTTTTTTATGCTGGCGCTTATTTTCGGCGCTATCGGCTTTGTGTATTTCAGCTATGGGCGGAAGCAGGCCCGCATTTCGATGATAATCTGCGGTCTTCTTCTGATGATCTATCCCTATGTGCTCGACTCGAAAGTCTGGCTCGTGGTGATAGGCCTCATCCTTTCGCTGGTGCCGCGATTCATCTAGATGGACAAGGCCTCACGACTTGGGCTCAAGGCTGGACGAGGCATTGCTCTTCAAGAGGCAAAGTGCCGGTCTGCAGGACAGCTCGATCGAGAGGCGATTCAACAGGCGCGATCGCGCACTCCTGAAAGCCTTGCTGTCCATCGCCTGAAATCACCTGCTTCGCATGCTCTTCTTCAGCACCACAGCCAACCAACACCAGGGCAAGCACGAGACATCTCAACATTCACCTACTCCACCGTAAAAGATCTGATCAACTCGTAGCCAGAGCTGACTTAACATTGAACCATCAGCCTGATATCGAAATATCCAATATTTTAAATACGTTACAGGATTCAACCCGTCCTTCTTCCAGGCTTACCCAGGTATTGAAGCATAAGGCATGCCAGGGATCAGAAGCCTTCCATTCCTTTCAACCGACAAAGCCGAATCTTCATCCAATTTTTTTATCCCTTTGATTTGGCTCGCCTAGACTGTCATCCAAATTACAGATTTGGGAGATCGCCATGGATCGTCGTCGGTTTATCTGCAGCAGTGTGCATGGTGCCTTTGGTCTTTTTCTGGCTCAGACTATCAAGGCTCAGGACTTTCTCCTGGAATCCAGCAATAGTGAAAAGCTGGAGGCCCTCCGGGAACGCCCTTTAACCAGGCTGGCCTTCGGTTCCTGCAACTATTCCGATCGCGACCAGAGCTACTGGAAAAATATAGCGGCCGAGGCTCCCGACCTTTGGATCTGGCTTGGCGATACGATCTACGGTGATGGTTTGAACATGGACCAGCGTCGGGCCCGCTTCCGCGCCTTGAAAGACAATCCCTATTACGCGGCCTTTCGCAGCCAAACCCCCGTGATTGGGACCTGGGATGACCATGATTATGCGTCGGATAATCAGGACGGAAGTTTTCAAGATAAAGTCGCGAGCAAGCAGGCCACCCTGAATTTTCTGGACCTTGCATCGGACGCGGAGGTCTGGGCCAACAGCGGCATCTATCAAAGCTATGAGATCGGTCCCCGCGGTCAACGCACCAAAGTCATCCTGCTTGACCTTCGTTATAACCAGGATCGCAGCCGCACCCAGAAAAAGCTGCTTGGGGATATTCAATGGGCCTGGTTCGAGGACCAAATCGCGAATCTCGATAGCGAATTCCTTATCATCGGCTCCAGCATCAACGTCACCTCGCCCAGCACAGGTTTTGGTCTGGAAGGCTGGAACGCTTTCGGTGAAGAAAGACGTCGGCTTTATGATCTGATCGCAAGGGCCAATGTTCCCACCGTTCTGCTCAGCGGCGATCGCCATCAGGCCGAGTTTTCCCGTATCGTCCTGGGAAATGGGCTTCCCGTGTATGAATTCATGTCGAGCGGGCTCACGCACTCAACCGGCGCGGCGCTGCCGAGTCCCTATCGAATTGGCAAGGTCGTAGGAAATCAAAACTATGGGCTCATCCGCATTGAATGGGATGGGATTGGACCTCAGGTACGTATGGAAATAAGGGCGTCGCAATCCACGAGTGTCTATCGCGAGCTCAATCCTGTTTTTGCGACTGAGTAAAAGATGTCCTGGGCCGAATGTCTATCCTTCCGCTTTTCGTCCTTCTGAGGGGACGGTTCGCGATGAATGTCGCGGCCTACCCATTCACCCCAACATCTGGGATAGAGCGGCATACGCGCCCGCATGTAAGGTTGACAAGGACTTTTCCCCCATCCTATCATAGCAGCCCTGCCGTCCATGCGAGCCAAGCCACGGCATTGTCAGTTGCATGGGTGAACGTCTTCAACTTTTTGGGGGTTTCCGTATGGGTGTTTCAACGGCTCAATTCCTGCGAAAAGGATTTGAGCCCCAACATGTCCTGGCGACGCTTTGCTTTCTGGTCCTGCTCGTGACGCAATCCTTTGCCGAGACCAACTATTGGATTTCCACGATTGCTTCGATTTTTCTGGGAATCGCTGTGATGTCGTCGGTTCACCATGCCGAGGTTATCGCCCATAAGATTGGCGAGGGACTCGGCACGCTGGTGCTTGCCCTTTGCGTCACCATTATCGAAGTGGGCCTCATCATTTCACTCATGGCCCAGGCGGGATCCGATGCTGCGGTGCTGGCGCGTGATACGGTTTTTGCCGCGGTCATGATCATAACGAACGGTATGGTGGCGCTCTGTCTGATTTTGGGTGGACTCAAATATAGAGAGCAGGAATTTCAGGTTCAGGGTTCCAAAAGTTTGTTTGTGGTCCTGATCACGCTGGCAACGCTGGTCTTCATCCTTCCCAACTATACGATAACCACGGCGGGCCCCACCTACAGCACAGCCCAGATGGTTTTTATCGCGGTCATCTGCGTGCTTCTCTATATGCTCTTTATCTTTTTCCAGACGCACACGCATAAGGGTTATTTTGAACCCACTGCCGATGAATCGGGTCTGGACCGTCCTCAGGAAATCCATGAGATTTCGGTCACGGATGCATGGCTCAGTTTTATTTCCCTCTGTGTGAGTCTTGTGGCTGTCATCGGTCTGGCCAAAATCATTTCGCCCTTGATCGAACAGGGGATCAACTCCATCGGAGCCCCGAAATCAACCGTGGGCCTGCTGATCGCTGTCATCGTCCTGCTGCCTGAAACCTGGGCGGCGATCAGCGCAGCGCGCGCCAACCGTTTGCAGACCAGTTTGAATTTGGCGTTGGGCTCGGGCATAGCGAGCATCGCGCTGACGATTCCCGTTGTGATCGCCTTTTCCCTTTACGCGGGACGCGAGATTTCCCTGGGCCTGGATCCCAAGAATATGGTGTTCCTGGCCATGACTTTCCTCGTCGGTATTCTGACTTTGGGGACAGGGAAATCCACTCTTCTGCAGGGGGCTGTTCACGCCGTGATCCTGCTGACGTATTTTGCAATGTCTTTTATTCCCTGACTAGAAACACGGTATGGCGTCCGCGTCCAGGCGCGGGAAATCCCAGGTGATGGACCTGGGCCCTGCGGCTCGGATCAGTGAGTTTTGGAAGCCTGGGATTTTTTCTCCTGAAGGCTGCTGTCTTTCTGAAGTGTCTCAGCGTGCATGATCGCGCCGATCTCTTTCAACTTTTCTTCGGGCATTTTGCTTTTGCATTCAGGGAAAAGTTCCCGCTCTTCTTCGCGTACGTGATGCTCGATGAGTTCCTTGAGCACGGTGACCTTGGCATCAAACGTTGAATCCTCGGCCGCCAGCTCGTCGATCTTGGCCAGCATTTCCTTCAGAACCTGATGCTCCTCTTCAGCTTCACGAACCAGTGCCGCATCCAGGCGCTCGGCGGAAGGATAGAAGTGCTTTTCTTCCAGCTCTGCGTGCAGGCGAAGTTTTTCCGCTATTTTTTCATAGATTTTTTCTTTGGTGCGGAAGGCTTTCTCACCCGCCTCTTCGTAGGCCGCGAACAGGGCATCCACCTCGCGGTGCTGGGCGATCAGAAGCTCCAGGGCATTGAGGTCCCCGACTTCGGCGGTTTCCAAAACGTTTTTGTTACTGAGTGCTCTCTGAACGCTTTCTATGGCATTTTTCGCGCTATCGATAATATCCAAGGTGTGCTCCTTTTGTTGATCCAGAAAGCAGGCGCATAAAGCCTGAGCCTGGGCTAGAGGAGCTATGCATGCGCTGTGCCATGACCTGGAGTGGCGCAGAGTCGAGTCACTTCGGCATAATGAGCGGCCAGCTTTCAGGCAGTAGAAAACCGCGCGTGACCTCGCGCCAAAGGCCTGACTGGCCCGCCGAAGCATAACCAATGGTGAGCAGCGCCCGATTCCGCGTGTGAATGGTCTGCCGACAGTATTCCCAAAAACGCGGAGGATCGAGGAGTTCAGGATCATCATGTTCCCGCGTCTGCCGGGACATCCATTCCAGGCGCGGAAGAAGCGACCATTTTTCCGCCTGTAATAAGCTCCATTCCTGTGGAGCGCGCGGAGTTATCCGCAGCCACCAGCCCAGGGGCGCGGATCGGTTGACTCCGATGGGGACAGGTGGTGCCTGGGATTCCAACCACAGATCAAGCGGGTAAAAGAGCCCGCCTTTCACAAAGGCCCTGGACACAAAGGGACGATGCCGGAGGTCCTGTGGGACAGCGCGTAAGCCATCCTCTGTTTCCAATAATCGGAGCTGCTTTTGAAAGAGCCTCTCAAGTTTCAAATCCAGGCGGTCCTGCGCCCGGGGTCCTACGAAATCGCAAAGTTCAGATCTGTCCCTCGCGGTCTGCAGATAATATTTGATAGCCAATTCAAAGTGCAAGGCCTGTCCCGTATCCCGGTCCAGACCAAGGATATCAAGCTCCCCCACGGTCCTGCCATCCCGTGTCACCGGCCTGTGACGCGAGACCGACGTCTTCTCCATTCGGCTCAACCAGAACGCAAAGAGCTGTTCAAAGTAAAAACCAAGTCGATGAGAGGGCTGGGAGGACAGCCATTCTTTGAGGGGCTCGGGATTCTGCTTGAGCCCCTGAAGCCAGGCCACAGAACGCTGCTGCATCGCGTGAAACCATGCGGCGGACACCGCACGCCCTGCAAAAGCCGGGCAGCTTTCATCAAGAAGAAGAGGGTCCATGATCAAAGCATGAAGATCCTGCCAGGGAAAGCGCGAGGGCGAGGGTTGATAATGCATGCGGCCTTCCTTGGCTAAAACGTCTGGGCCTATTCGAATTCAGTGCCGGCATGAATTCTTTCATCAGCTGGGACTTCTCGTCCGCCGCGGCTCCGGCATTGAATTCATGGGTGGATCGCACGGTGGCCTGAATTCCACCTATGTAAAATACCGAGGCGATCAGGGCACTGGCAAGCCCTGCGCCGCGTAAATTTCTTTGGTAAAGCTCGGCCGAGGCCCAGGCTGACACACCGGTCAGGTTTTGCCCTTCCTTGCAGCCTGCGTGCGAACTAAGATAGACTAATTGGAGAGAATCACTCAATCCACGACCAGTCTACGAGCGTGGTTAATCCCTATGCATCCAAAGCCTATCCTTCAGGCCCTGGTGTTTCCAGGTCTTATGATCAGCTGCGCGAGTCCGTCGGCGAATGCGGGGCGTGATCAGCTTCTGATTCGTCCTTCCCTGACAACGGCCAAAATTCGATTTGAATCAGGGCTGAAGCCGGACGTGGCCGCCCGCACAGCGGCTCAGGGTCTGCCTGTGCCGAAGCATACCATCCTCGAACCCAATACCGATTCGAAACCTGGCCTGTCGCTGGGATATCATGGCTTCAGTCTGGCGATCTCTCAATCCCAGCCCCTTTCCGAAGAAGCCATCGCGACCAAGGGAAACACCAAGGCTGTGGACTATCAATTCCATGGCGCAGTGGGTTGGCTTGGCTTTGACGTCTATTATCAGGAATACCAGGGCATGCATGATACCGAGGCTTCCGCAGCGACGGAACCGAATCCGCCCTCGGCCTACCTGCACGCCTATTACCCTGATCTGCAGTTGGCGCGCAAGGGCTTCAACCTTTTCTATATCAATGATGCCGCGAATTATAAGCACAACGCACACATGCATCAGGCGGAATATCAGGCCGCGAGCGCTGATTCGCTGCTGTTCCTAACCTCCTTTGATTATCTGAAGATTCAGAACATCCCGGGTTTCATCAGGGAACTTTATCAGGACGAAACTCTGTCATCGAGCATGGAAGCCAGCGCCATCAGCTTCATGCTGGGCTATGCCTTTATTCTGAAGAGTGATTTCGGTCCTTGGTTTGCCGCGAATGTTTTCGTGGGCCGATCCTACCAGATTCAAGGGTCGCTCGATCGACTGCCGGAAAAAAATGCGACGCCACTGTCTGCTGATAAGGCCATAGTATCGTCGAGCGTGGGCATCGACCGTAAAAGCTGGTTCTTCGGACTATCGTCCTGGGTGGATAGCCTCATTATTCCCTTGGACCGCATGGAATCCACGTTCAACACCTCGAGCTATGAGATTTTCCTGGGCTGCCGCCTCTAAAATTCCACCCGAACCTTCGGCCTTGCAGCTTCCTCAGCGGCATGTTGCTGCCATTGTGATAATCTCTAACAAAGGGAAGGTTTTCACATGGAAAGTGCTCAAGCACGGAAAGGTGATCGTCATGATAAACGGAAAGGACGTCCGTTTAGCCGTAACCGCACGGGGTCAGGAGGATGCCGCTCGCATTGTACACGTCACGCAGAGTCTTAAATTCCCGAATGTCGACGTATTTTTGAACACCAGGGATACCTACCAGGCTGCGGTCCGGCGTCAGTATCAATTGTTCATCACCTATCAGAACTTTGCGGACATGTCGGGCCTGACGATGATCCAGTCCTTGCGCGAGACGGGGAACTATGGCCTGGAACCTCATATGGTCCTGGTCGATAATCTTGATCGCCTGATCATGGTTGTGCTCGCGGAACACAATATCAAATACGTGATCCCGAAACCCTTCGACAGCTCGCATATACTGCAGAAGCTTCAGAGTCTTTTCCATGAAGAACTGACCCTTTCTGAAGAGGAAAAGGCGTTTCGGGAAGCTCATGCCGCCATGTCCAGCGGGCTGGTGGACATGGCACTTGATTTGGCCACGAAACTGGTCAAGAGTCATAAGCCGCTGGAGAAGAGTCTTCTCTTGCTCGGTGATATTTTTCTGAAACTCGGCCGGCATGATGATGCGCGCAAGGTCTATCAGAAGGCCCGCGAGCTCTTTCCTCAGTCGTATGTTCCGACTCATAAGATCGCCAAGCTGCTCATGAAAGAGAAGCGCTTTGATGAAGCCGTGCCCCTGCTTGATGAGCTGGCCCGTCTGAGCCCTTTGAATCTGGAGATTCTGGCCAATACAGGTCTATCCAACTTTGAGCTGGGGCGCTATGAGGAGGCGAAGGCGGCCATGAAAAAACTGAAAACCCTGGACCGACTGCGCAAGGACGCGAATGAGGTGCTGGCTCGGGTGGCTATGCGGGCGGGTGATTTTCGGGGGAGCCTTGCGGCTTTGCAGGATTCGCATGGCTCCAAGGAACTTTTTGAGGTTTTGCACCGTGAAGTGCAGACCATGCGCGAGCAGAAAGCCTATGTTCGCGTCATAGATTTCTATTTGAAGTTTATTGAGATGATGCAAGACCATCCTTATCTCTATGATCTTTATTATAGGCTAGGGATCGCTTATCAGGACATTTTCGATGAAATGAACGCGAAGCGTTACTTGAAGAAAGCCCTGCAGATGGAGCCTGATTATGAGCCGGCGGCTCTTGCTCTAACGAAGATGGGTTAGCATTGAGTCCAGAATCCGCGCTCGCATGCTTTCGAGCCAGAGGGCGGCATCGCGGGAGTTTTCCCTGGGTGCCCAGCCCGCGAAATCCTTGTCGGTACTGGCTATGTACGGTCCATCCTTGGCTTCCATCACAACCGTACCGCGCTCCAAAGCGATCAGGGAATGCCAATGACCGGCGGGAATATCGACCGCACAGATATCCTGGGGACTCAGGATGATGGTGTTTTCCAGATTTCCTGCGTCATCAAAAATCAGAACCGCACTTTTTCCCCGCAGAATGACAAACATTTCAACCTTGGGCGGGTCTATGTGCCGATGGGGCCTGACATAACTATCTGGTTCCAGGGCATTCAGCATGCGCTGCACCCGGTCTTCCAGCTGATGAAGATTATGATTCATGCGCAGGCGCTGGGAGGCCTGGGCTCTGGCCGACACCTGATCAAGGAGCTTTTGATCCACAATTTGAATCGGCCGTGTTTGCGCTTTGTTGTCTTCGGTCTGCTCGTTCATGATATATGGGCTCGGTCGCAAGGGTTCACAATCTTTGTTTGCCGAAGGTGAACTGCGTGACTTTGGGATTTTCGCCCTGCGCAACCTTAAAGCTCGTTCCGAACTCGGGATGCCTCTGCAAAAAGTTCATCATCGTGGACTGCACATTGCTATCGCCTCGGGCCTCCAGCTCGACCGTGCAGCGATTGTCGGCACATTCCACGGATTGAATCACAGCGGCATCGGTGATCGCCTTATCCGCGTGAAGGGTTTCAACAAGCTTCACAGCGACATCATCTTCCTGTGTGACAGGAGCTTCATCTGAAGGCTGCTCCGCGGCGAGTTCCGCTGTTTCCGGGACAGGATCCAGGCGGTCCTGATCGGTGGTGCTGGACGCGGGCTGGTTGGTATCCACTGAAGCCGGCGTATCACCTTTGGGCTGCAGGGCGAGATAACCCAGGACAATAAGGGCCAAGGCGACGGCGGCTAGAATTTTTTTATTCATAGGACAACCTCTCTGTTTCCTGGAGACTCTTCAGGAGGTATATCCCAAACCTGCCTCCGGCGCGATGGGTGTTCCCACTCCCCACATTAATGACATATCCATTCTCCCTTGAGCCCTCCTTCCCCGAAACGCTAAGATGACCCTTCATAAACTGAGTAAAGGAAACGTCCAGCGATGAAATGGCTCTGGATCACGATGCTGTGCATCCTCTCGGCATCTGTCCGGGCGGGGACTCTGCCTTCAAAAATCACCGTAGGCACGGACGATATGCGGCCCTGGGTGGATCGTGATGCGCCGGAGTTCGGTATCATCGCCCGCATCGTCAGCCGAGCTTTTGGACTGGTTCAAATCCAGCTCCATTTCGAATGGGTGCCTTGGAAACGGCTCTTTCATCCCATCCACGGCCAGGCTTTCGATGCGGTTTTCCCCATGGGATACAATGACGAGCGCGCGCGGATCTTTCTTTACAGCGACGAGCTGATCAAACTCGACCGCGTCGCCTGCCATCGTAAGGATCAGCCCTTTGTCTGGACAGCAGCCGAGGATTTTCGGGGCAAGAAAATAGCTTTCAGACGGGGCGCGCACTTCGGTCCGCTTTACACCCAGCTCCTGGAGCGGAATCTGGCGTCTTTCATTGAAGCGGACAGTGATCTGAGCATGATCAAGATGCTGCTCGCGAAACGCATTGATCTCTTCTTTTGTCAGCCACGGGAAATCAAGCAGAGCATGCAGACTTATGTCAACGCAGGACTGCTGGAGGCAGGCGAGATGAGCCAGGTCGTCACCAAGGGCAAACCCATACTCTCAGCGCCTTTGCATGTGGGCTTTCCACGCCGGACAAGCGGCGGGCAGGACAGCGTCCTCAGCATTCAGCTGCGGGATCGCTTCAATAAGGGTCTTGCAAGACTGAAAGCCGCGGAGCCGCAGCTTTTTCTGTTTGAGCAGTATTAGGATTCACGCGCTCCGCATCGCCGCCATTCCGATTTTCCGCATCAGCTGACCGTCGCTCGTCGCATGCATGATGACAAAGCCGTTCCGCTCGAAGAATGCCACGCCCGAAGGTGAAACCGCTTCCGTGAATATGCAGTTCGCTTCCGGCAGGCAGCTGAGCAGTTCGTAGGCTATGTTTTTTCTTTGATGATGAGGTAGGACGGCGATACCGAAGATGAAAAGGGTCCGGCTCTCAGGACAGTAAAGGTCGATCATGTTCGACTCTTTAAAGTCCGGATCGTCGGAAAACCCGGGGTCGATCGGCAAATAGGTGATGAAGCCGATCGCCTCATGCAGGACGAAACATTGATGGCGGACTATGAATTGCAAATCGTCTGAGCTTATACGCATATCGGAGCGAAAACACTGGGATTCAATCGAGCGAATGATTTCAATCGTCTGACTTAACTGCGGTCTTAAATGTGTCATGCTTCCAACATAAAGGAAATTAGACCCTGCTGTTCAGAACCAGCAGTATATTCCGAAGGTTTTCGGGAACGGATCGGCCCGCAGGTGCCACGGGCATTCACAGACCATTCTTTCAAAATCTTAACATGGAATGTATAAACTGAGGAAGATGACGTATGTTGAAGTTGGAGGTATCCGCAAGCGGTCCGCGTGGGCGTTATCCGAGAGACGTCGTCAGGGGGAAAACCGAATGCAAAGCGTTTTCACAATAGGGCATTCCAATCGTGAGCTGGCGGAATTTCTGGAACTTCTGAAGATTCATGGCATTGACTTGATTGTGGATGTTCGCAAAATGCCGCGCTCGCGCACCAACCCTCAATTCAATGGCCCTGAACTGGCCGAGGTTCTGCAGTCGGAAGGTAGGGCTTATGCGCATCTGGAAAGCCTTACCGGATTTCGCCGGGGAGCAAAGCTCGTGACAGAAAACGCTTGGGAAAATAAATCCTTCCAGGCCTTTGCCAGCTATATGGAAACGCCTGAATTCGCGGCTGGCCTTGAGACCCTGATGGACCTTGCCACCGAAAAAACCGTTGCCGTCATGTGCTCCGAGGCCGTCTGGTGGCGCTGTCATCGGCGTATGATAGCTGATGCCATGCTCGCCAGGGGTTGGGAGGTCCGGCACATCCTCTCGAAAAGCGCAGCCCCGCAGCACGAACTTTCGAAAATTGCCAGAGTTTACGAGGGCCGGGTGACCTATCCCCCCGTTCCAGGGGCTCCGGTTGTACGGGATAAGACCAAGGTAACCCGAGGCGCGCCCAAGAAGAAACGCCCGGATCCATCTTTGAAAGATTAACCCCCGATCAGCGCCGCGGCAAAACCTGCGGCAATGCAATGACCCCTTGGGTGATGGGAAACTTGCTGCCGACTATATACTGAAAAAGAACAAGCCCCTGGGCCTCCGCTCCGCGACTTGCGCCCAGGATGAGCCCGCCTAAATTGGCGCCTGATTGAAAGTTCCAGCGCAGCTCACCACGGGAACGCCCCACCGCAGTAACGCGCGGCGGACGGCTATAGGATCGATCCTGCGTGATGAAGTAGACATTTTTGGAATCCGCCTGCAGCACCTGGGTCGTGTTGGTTCCCGTGAAAGTCCATAGTCCGGCCCCTGTAGAAGGATTCAGAGCGGTGAAGCGATTATCCTCGACCATAAGGTAAGTCTCCCCTTCATTCCAAATCCAAAGCGATTCAGCCGTGCTGCGATGCGACCACAGGACGTCGCCGCTTTCGGGATTGAGGAAAGCAACCTGACGCGAGCTGGGCGTATTCTCCACAAGATAGACATGCTGCGCGTCGATATTCAAAAAGCCGCCGGCCGACACATACTGCCAACGCACAGCACCATTCGGATTCAAAGCCACGACTTTTTCCCGCGAATCCTGCCAGACCCGAACGTAAACGCGTTTTTCCTTATCCTGGGAAAGCGTGAAAAAACCACCGGCATCATAGGACCAGGTTTCCTGACCTGAAGCACGGTCCAAGGCCACCAAAGTCTGCGACATCCTTAAAAGCAGCTGCCGACCCGCAGCAGCAGTCGATTCCAGCGTGAAGGGTTCCCGGCCTTCGTAGATCCAAAGAGGCCGTCCCTTATCACCTTCCATGCGACGAACGTAGGAACGGCTTCCTCCTGCGGCATAGATGTAAAGTTCCCGCGACTCATCCTCGGTCGCATAAAGTCGGAACGAGGACCCGAGACCATCCGAATAACTCCATACCCAGTGCCCTGTGGCTTTATCCACACCCGCCACAGCATGAGTATGCTGCACTGTATCCTCGGCCAGGACCACGACCACACCGTTCTTTGCGTAAAGCGTGCCGGCCTGATCGCTGGCAAGACTGGAAAGCTCAATACCCTCGATGTCCCAAAGCGTTCTTCCATCCCGTTTATCAATCGCATGCAGCTGACGTTCATTGCCATCAAAAACATAAAGGTAAATGCCCTGCTCCTGATCGTTGACCACCTCAACATAAGCCTGGGGTGGAATCGAACGGCTCCACTTCAAAGCTCCGCTTCCACGATCCAAGGCCCACACCGTGCCCTGGCCCACCAGATAAAGCGCTTCGTTAGCATATGTCTTGGGGAAAAATGCGCGCACGCTTTCCGGGAACTTTCGTTCCCAACCGAGAGTCCCATCCTTCGGATTCAGCTGCGCAACGCTTTGGGGGCCCACGGAAAAATAACGTCCGAAACCATCATCCACCGCAGACTGCGGCCATATCCAGGACGGGAATGCTTCCCGGTCTTGTTTCGCTGTCAGGGTCATGTGCCCGACGTAAATCGCGGCCTTGCCCTGGGCCGATGCCCCCGAAAAGAATTGAACGCCGATTTCACGCACATCATTCAGCTGGGGAATTCCAGCGAGATTCAGATCGAGCACCGTATCATGCGCGTAATAGAATTGAGAGAAGGACGGCGCGACCGGAACGGTCACTCCCTCGTGCCATTCCCAGTTCGCACCGGTCTTCACATAGAGCCTTGCGAAAAGACCATCACCAAAATCACCCCACCAGCTGCGGGTGACGACCGCACTGATCCAGCCATAAGCGCTTAGATCCTGCGGACGGCTCAGCTTGATGCTGTAGGAAGCGCCAGGAGCCAGCTGTATATCGGCTTTCAATGAGCTGCGACCAAAGGCGCTCCACTCCGTCACCGACCAGGGCCCCCCGGTCACCGCTTCCCCCGTCCAATTCGATGGGCCATTTTCGAAGCTAGAGAAGAGATCCTGAGCAAGGCCTGGCTTTGCCATCAGGAGCAAAAAAGACAGATAAAAAATACGCAATGATTGCAGCATGGATAACCTCACGGCCCCCGTCGATCGGGGTTTTCCTGTTAACAGACCTCGTCGCGGCTGAACGCGCTGTGTTCTATCTATGCCCACGGGCCGGACAAGACAAGGCGAGGCTTTATCCATGAAGCGGAAGACGACGGGCAGGTGGGCTAGCTGGCGTCCATCGACGCCGGCGCCTCGGCCTTGGGCAGTTCAAGCACGAATTTCGTGTGCGGCGATTTCATATCCAGGTAAAGCTTTCCGTGATGGGACTCGGCTATGCCCTTGGCAATGCTGAGCCCCAGTCCTGTCCCCTCGCCGATGTCTTTGGTCGTAAAGAAGGGTTCCATGATGCGCTCGGCGACCTCGGCAGGTATGCCCTTGCCGCTATCCATGACGATCAGGCTGATCCGGTCGGCATAATCCTGCACTTCGATCTTGATCCACTTCTCACCTGCGTGAAGGATCGCATCGTGGGCGTTGTTGATGAGATGCATCAGAACCTGGGCGATCTGCATCGGCTGCACAGTCACTTCACCTTCCACATCAGGCGGCAGCTGGATTTGGATCTGGCATTTTTCCAGGCGCTGCCGACAAAGGCCCAGGGATTTATCGAGGATGTCCTTGACGCTGATGGTGGCGAACGCTTCTTTGCCGTTTTCCCGCGAATATTCGAGCAGCCCTTTGGTGATGCCCGTTATTCTTTGCACCATGATATCAAGGGTGCCGATCAGCTCTTTCAACTTGTCCTTATCCAAACCCTTTTCGATCATGACCGCGATGCGGCGCTGAATACCGTGAATCACGGCGAGCGGGTTATTGATCTCATGGGCCATCCCCGAGGCCAGCGTGCCCATGGCCACGAATTTCGCGGCTTCGATGAGTTCTGCTTTCTGCTGCGTCACGACCTTGGACAGGGCTTTGATCTCGGAATATTTCTCATTGAGATTGATCAGGCTGCGGTGCAGTTCAAGGTTTCGGCTAACCTGCTTCGCCAGGGTTTTCAAAGCCGCGATCTGCTCGGGGCTCAGGTCGCGAGGCTTCTGATCTATTATGCAGAGGGTGCCGAGGGCATGGCCAAGAGGAGTCACCAATGGAACGCCCGCATAGAATCGCACCAGCCCGGACTCGACGAAAGGATTATTGTGAAAGCGCAGATCCTTTCGGGAATCGCGGATGATGAAGATATCGCTTTGATGAATGGCATGACCGCAGAAGGACGTTTCCCGCGGCAGTTCTTTGTCCGTTATGCCCTTTTTCGACTTGAACCATTGCCGCTCGCGATCCACCAGAGTGACGAGCGCTATGGGGGCCTTGCAAATCATGGAAGCCAGTTCACTCAGTTCATCGTAGGCCGATTCGGGTTCCGTATCCAGAATCCTGTATTCCAGCAGTTCCTTTAAACGTTCCTCGTCATTGCTGGGTATGGGAGCTTTCAGCACAGATGACCTCCTCGCAAGGGACCCTTGGATGCGAAAAACCTCTTAATTTTATGTTCGTGGGCCCCAATACGTCTATAGCCAGTTTGACACTCAGCCCCAAAACTTTTTGCCCTTCGAGCAGCTTTCAGGCTGTTTTTGAGGTATTTTTGCAGAGGAGAACAGTTGGGAGGACTTTAAAATGTGCTACTCCGCCTTGGTAAAACGATGGACTGACAAAAACAGCGGATTGCCCATCATGGTGCGGGATCAGAGCGATCTTTATGAAAGAGCCTCGGCCGAGGATCCTAAGAAATTTCCGCCGCTTCGGGAGCGGATCTACCCAGGTTCCTATGGGCCTGTCGCGCATCATGGCAGCGAAGGCAAACTGCTGTCCGAGCTGATGCGCTACGGGGCCTATCCCCCTCACAATATTCCAAATCCTAAACGATATACGACATTCAATGCGCGGCGCGATAATCTGACGAGCCCTTTCTGGTCGGTCGGATTCATGAAACACCACGGCTTTGTCGTTTTGGAAGCCTTCTATGAATGGGTGGCCGTCAAGGATCTCCTGAAAGCGGGTGTTGTCACCCTGTCCCAGGTCAAAGCGGAATTCGAAAAGCAGGCCGAGGAGCGTAAAGCCCGAATCCTGGCGGCCGGTAAAAAATATAAGCCCACCCCCACCGAGCTTAAGGATCCGCGTCTGAGGCAGATCGTGATCGAGTTCAAGCCGGATGATGGCCAGCTGCTCCTGGTGCCCACCATCTTTTCGTATTCCGAGGAAGGCGAGGGTTTTGATGGCGGACGCGACGTGGGTTTCGCCATGATCACCGATGTTCCGACTCCGGAGATTGAAAATGCGGGGCATGATCGCTGCCCGGTGATTTTGGAAAAGCATGAGATCGAACAGTGGCTCGATCCACGTTCGATGAAGGCTGAGGATTTTCTGGAACTATTGAACAATCGGAAGAAGCCGATGTTCGAACACAGGCTCGCCGAAGCCGCTTAATTGCGATCCACGAGGGCTACGGGTGCATTGACGCGAAATTCAATGCTTTTCCAGAAGCGATTGAGTTTCTTTTCTTCATCCCCATACATATAGCCCATGAAGGCCACGTTGGAATTTTTCTGGTCTATGAGGCGGGCGGCCATGTACTTGCCGCCTTTGGTGCGGAAAATTCCACCGCTGGCCGCCCAGGCGTTCATCTCGGCCGCCGTGCTGCCGGCTTTATAGACTTTCATCGCCGATACGATAATGCGCTCGGCAAGATTCGGAATGTAAGAGACGGCATAAGCTGTCTGCCGCAGAGGATTCATAGGATCGGGACTGAAGGTCATCACGATCGAATCATTGCCCCCCGGCGCGGCGGCGCCCGGTGATGCTATGGAAAGTTCCTGGGCCGCGATCCTGACTTTCCCATCAGCCCGCAGAATCGAAACTCCGGCCATGAACGCTGGCCTTAAACGATTCGCGGGTCCAAGGAACTCGACCCAATCACTGCTGGACCCCGCATAGCTTAAGGTCAGCTCAGAAATATCCACGCGGAACATCGCTGCGACCGTTTCCGGCGTCAGAAGACTTTCATGGGTATGGTAAAAGCAGGCGACATCACTGGGCCTTGGTGTGCAAAGAAGAGCGGCTGTTGTTTCGATCTCATTGAGCTTCCAGCTGTGCATGATCCAATTGCGCCCCTGAAGGTCTGTGATCAGAGTCGAAAGTGAGGGCTGACCGAGCGAGGTATAGAATAGCTCTTCATCCACGATCTTGCGCGAAAGGACACGGCCGGTGGAGAGGACGCTGTTCATCAGCTCCTTGGGATTATTCAAGAGAGCATCGAGTCTCTCCCCCCGATTCCGGCTGATGAAGAACAGCGGTTTTTCGGCGATTCTTTGCAGGATGACCCGGCGCTTGGTCTTCCGGTATTTTTCCAATTCACCCTCATCACCATCCACAAGCGATAGATCCTGGTTCACAAACTTCACCTGGGTGAAGAAGGAGCCCTTGCGCGGATTGCGATAGTAATTCCGTGCCGGCCGCGAGGTCATAACCCCGTTTTTAAGCCAGGAATTTTCATAAGCGCGGGCCATTTTCAGCAAATGATCATTGGTCCCGGCCGCAAGAAGACGCAGCCAGTCCATCAGCGGCATGGGCTGGTTGGAACCGATGGAAAGGTCGCTTTTTGCGTAAAGAGGCTGCACGATCTTGTTCTGAAACCCAAGGTCCTTTTCCACATATTCGAGCCGGGTCTTCAGCTTCGTGAGTTCATTGAAAGGCGTGGCGATGTTCAGATCCTCGCCCTGGATCTTGCGCACGACAATCCCAAGGGCACGGCCGCCCGCGTCGATCAAAGGGCCACCGGAATTGCCGGGGCTGACCGGCGTCGAAAAGAAGATCTCCTTCCATTCGCCATTCCTGGGCTCGGGGGCGAGCGAGGAGATCTGGCCACCGCAGCGAAGGCTGATGCCTTGACCCAGGGCGTTGCCTGGGACGCAGACGTCATCACCGATCGCATAGGTTTTGACCACCGAGATGGGTACGACCCGTTTCGGATAGGCCTTCAGCGTGAAGCTGATGATATCGAAGCGATTGGAATAGAGCGTCACGGCATCAACCGGAAACACCTCGCCAAAGATGGTGCGCACGTAAAAGTTTTGCGTGAAGGGAAGAAAATTCGCCGGAAACACATGAGCGGCCGAGAACAGTTCCTTGTCGTTGATGAACCAGGCCGTGCCGATCGAAATGAATTTATCAGTCCGCTGCTTGAAGGGGATCTTCTGCAGGGGAATCGGCCGATTCAGTTCCGCCTGATCATCCTTGGGGCGATCGATCAGGACCTCGACCACCGAATACTGGAAGGTTTTTTTGATGGGATTCGACTGCGCATGACTCACGCTGCCAAAAGCCAAGGCCAGGGAGATGAACAGTCCGATTTTCTTCCACATGCTCGACCTCCCCACGTTCGGGTGCGACGCAGGCGCAAAAGCCCGCAAACCGCATTCTTGAAATAAGTTCCTCTGCCCTTATGGGATGCAAGTTCCGTGGAACCACCGCGGCCAAGGCCATGGACGGGCTTAAAACCCGAAAAACAGGGCATAAAATGGGGATTTCGTCGTCCTACGCTCGCGCTGGGACGCTGTATAGGAAATCAGTCTTTTGGAAATTTTTGAGGGGAAGGCCGTGAAAACACGGGCGAAAGCCTCCGATACACTGTCACGGCTCTGTCATTTCTGGCGATTTCCGGCGGACTTTTCCGGCAAAAGGTGAAGATCGCAAGGGAAAATGCATACTCCCGCCTGGGGCAGGAGTATGCTCGTTCAGCTATTCATCCGATGGAATCGGATTAAAAAGCCTCGACTCAAATCGGAAAAGATCAGGCTGGGTATCCTGGGAGCGTGGCTGCCCTCCTGCAGGATGAATGGCTTCCACCTGGCCTTCGGGGATATCCTCGACCTGGCCCTGATTTGCGTCTTGCGCGACGACCGGCATGGCAAGCATCAGAAGGCCGATCCCAATTATTTTTTTTGACATAGCAGGACCCTCCGTAATAGCCCTTCAAAACGATTGCAAAATTCGGACCCTGGGAAAGCCCTGCAAAAAAAATCCAACCCGTGCGTACTGAAGGCAGCGGGACTTTTCGATTTCAGTCTTATCACTTGGGAAGGGGACGATCATGCGCAGCCCACTCAGCTTTATTCTGTTGGTTCTCATTGTATTGACTTCACGCGCTCAGGCCTCGGCTTATGATGATTTGATTCTGAGCCATAAACCTCGCCTCTACCTCACGCTGGGATCTTTGACCAGAACCACCTTCGAGCCCGACCTGTCCGGCAATGGGCATCGCGCCTTGCGTTTTCCCCAGAATTGGACCCCGGACGCGCGTCTGCCCAACGGTGATCGCGCTACGGTATTCGATGGGCGTTCGCAGTATTTGGAAGTGGCGAGCCATGCTCATCTTTCGGTGCCGACGACAGGGAGTTTGACTTTGGAAACGTGGATACGTCCGGACACGCTTCAGTTTCCTGCCTCGCAGGATGGCTACGTTCACTTTGCTGGTAAGGGCGAGCCCGGTGCGCAGGAGTATGTTTTCCGCATGTATAACAGGGCGAGCGATCGACCTAGCCGCATCTCCGCCTATGCCTTCAATCCCGATGGCGGCCTTGGTTCAGGTTCCTATTTCCAGGACAGCGTGACCGTAGGGGAATGGATTCATGTGGCGGCCGTGATCAACACGCAGTCATCGGCCGCCTATCCTGATGGCTATGTGAAGATCTATAAAAACGGCCAGCTGCGTGACACGGATTCCCTCCGCGACTATTCCATTGAACCTGTCGCCGGAAACGCGCCGCTGCGCATCGGCACCCGGGATCTGAATTCATTTTTCCAGGGCGCTATCGCGAAATTCGCGGTCTATGGTTATGAACTGAGTGCGGCAGCGCTCGCGCAGCATGTGAAAGCGATGCGATCCAAACCCCGCCCCCCGATCGGTCGGGTGGATGGCCTGGATGAAGTGTTTCAACCGCAGTAAAAGGCTCAGGATGCTTGCAAGAGAGGGCCTGGTCTATTGTCCTGATCGAAGATCGCGACATAAACATGCCGGGCCTCGCTATCATCACGGACTTTAAGACGGATGGACTCAAGTTCCAGTCGGTGAAACTTCCTTTGCAGCTCAGGTGAGCAGCATTCCAGAGTGCGCGCCTGCACGCAGATGATATCCCCATCAGGGATGGGATTCTGCAGGCGGTATTGCTTTCGAAACTCCTCATAGCGCCGGGCCATCAAAAGAGGCTGGCCATAGACATCATAAACCTTGATGCCGACTCTTGTATAAAACGAATGAACCAGTCCCGAGGCGATGCCTATCGAGCAGTAGGCCTCTTTTATGCCCAGTTCCTTGCGCACGGCATCGGTGATGCTCTGGCATTGAAGGGCGACCTGGATGGCCGTTTCATAGGCGGACAGCGGCCCTGGCTGCGGAAAGGGAAAGCCGACGATGGAAATGAAGCCGTCGCCCATTTCCTTCAGCTTAAAGGCTGTGACCTGCAGCGGCATGCGCCGGTAGCCCTTGGAAAACACATCATGGCAGCGCTCCATGATGAGCTGAATGAATGTATTCAGCTCCTCCTGTGGAATTCGCGAGGAATTCTGGATGTCATAGCAAATGACCGTGGCCTCACCCGAACCGACCGGCATTGTTTCTTCCAGAGTAAAGCCCACCTTCATGAGATCGAGCTGATGGGGAAAGACCAGTTTCTGCAGCTGGCTGTAGGCATGCATCAAAGATGAGCTGCCCGTCTCCGTGTGGTAGTAGTAGAACTGAAAGACCTGATTCTTAAGATAGTCGGTAGCCAGGCTGAAGGCGACGCCGAAGATGATTTCCATCTTGAAAATCACCAGGATCTGGGGCTCCACCAGATAAAGGCAAATGACTTCAAAGAAAATGAAGGCCATGGTTTTGAGCATAACCGCCCGCAGGTTGCCGCTGATGGTGATGACGCTCGTCGTCAGAAGTATGATGGCCATCGAGCCGTTGCTTGAAAGTTGAGGCAGGGCTCCCTTTTTCACCACGTTCCAAAGTATGAAGTCAAAGCCGAGGAAGATGCCGAGGATGATGCCGTTGGCCCAAAGGATGGCTCGGGACTTTATTGAATAGCCGAGTTCAAAGATAATCTTGAACAAACCCAGCAGCACAAGGACGGGCGCATAGGCAAGGCCCGCGATCCAGCCATATTTCAGACCGTTCAAGACGGAAAACACGATCAAGGCCAGGGCCACGATCACAGCCACAGGCGACAGCAGAATACGATCCGCGACAAACGCATTCAGATACTGTCGAAAACCCTCCTGGTTACGGCGACAGAAGAACTCCACGGCGGCGCTGCTGCTGATTTTCTCCAAAGTACAGATCTCCTGGATTGATCATCGGTACGAAAAGCGCAAATCTTGACGCCTTATCATAATTGGGCTGTATTACCCATTCTGCCGCCCCGAATTTTTCCCGCCAACACAGCCAAAGAGCAGCGGAAATCCACCGCCTTTCGCTTCTTACCAAATCACGCCGATAAGCTTCCCAATTCAATTGCCTTTTCATCAGAGGATTCCGCCCTTCCTCTGCATTTTCGGGAGCAACACCATGAGCCGCCTTCAATTTCGCACACTCTCCGAAGTCGCCGACATTGATGCTTTCCTGGAACAGTTCAAACATTATGTGAATGTGAAGCTCCCCGAAAGCTACGCGAGAAACGGCAGTGTGGTGGGCGCCTACAATGGACAGGAGCTGATTGGCGGTTACATGCTAATCACGCACGGGCCTTTCCGTGCTTTTGCCTTCGTGCCCGATGAGGTGAAAGATGGCCTGGATATCATCAAGAACGCGTCAGGCTCAGACTTTGTCGAAGTGAATGGCTTTTGGGTCAAGGAAAGTTACCGCGGCAGCGCGAAGTCCGCCGAGATTTGGCTGGAGATTCGCAGAAATGTTTTGGCCAGCAAGGCCTCGCATCTTTTATTGTTCTACAACTCGAAAGCCAAGGGCCTGGCCCAGATGTATCAGGACTTCATGAAACCTGCGACCATCTATCAGGGGCCTCCCGCGGTCCAGCAAGGAGCGGCGACGGCGCATGCCGAGATCACGGTCGGTATGGTCTCGCGCCTGAACATGCGCATGGCCCTTTATCGCGGTCTGGGCAGCGTTATCGCCCGCAAAATACTCGGGTATGTAACGCCATCCCAGCCCTATGCCCCCTCACGCCGGCCCTGACACGAGCGTCTGCGGCCAAGGCAGCTACACAGATTTTGATAGCCGCTACACAGGCTGACTGGAATCATTCTCCGCAGTCCTGCTATCCTCTCCACTGGAATTTCAGGCGGGAGGATTCTCATGAAAAAGTCGACGCTTCCAAACTTTATTCCTCAAATGCTGGGCTTTTTATTTTTGCTGAGTCTATTCGTTGGCGTTCTGCTCTCTTTGAAAAACCCGGAGTTCCAACCTTTTGAGCCTGATCATGTCCAGGCTCAGCTGCCTCAAAAATCCAAGGCGCATCCGATGACCTTGGCTCCTGAACCCGAGCGCCCCCTCGTGTCACACCCTGCATCAGCGCCAGGCAAAGCTGATGAACTTTATCAAAAGGCCGTGATCGCGGCACGGGGCCATGCGGATGATGAGACCGCTCGTCGTCTGCTTCAGGAGGCCCTGCGCGAGAACCCGAACCATATTCAAGCCGCCGACGAGCTTTATGCGAGCTATGAAGCGCGGAAGGATTGGGAAGGGGCTCTGGCCACCTTCCAAAAACTGGAAAGTGAAAACAACGCGGGAACCTCGGCGGGACTTGACTATGGTCTGGGCCGAATCTATTTGGAGCTGGGTCACCCGGATCAGGCGCGGGTCCGCCTGGAGGAGGCCCTTGACTCGGATGCCGATAACCCACTCATCCGCGAGCAGCTGGCCCTGGCCTATAATAGTATGGGCGAAAGGGAATGGGCCCGCCGGGAATGGCAGCGCCTGGCTCAGGATGAGTCCGCTGGCCGTGCGTCCTTGAATGCTAAAATCAAGCTGGCGGAAGATCTTTTTGCGGAAGGGCGCTGGGCCGAGGCGGAAGTTTATGCGAAGGACGTTTTAAAGCAGGATCCCAACAATCGTTTAGGGACCCTGCTGTCTCAGCACTAGGATTTATTTGATCTCGCAGATGTTATTATACGCGGGGTCGGACTTCGCGCATCTGCGGCCGTTGGCACAATCAAAGTCGATACCGTAGCGGGTGCTTCCGCAGTAAGGGTAACCGCTCACGCCCAAAGTGGTGCTGGTTGAACCAGGGGTGGCCGGCTTGGAATTGGCCGTGATTTCACAGGCGTTCTTGTACTCGCTATCCGATTTACCGCATTTCTTGCCGTTGCAATCGTATTCGATTCCATAGTAGACCGCGCCGCAGAATGGATAACCGCTTGTTCCATTCTGAGTCGCGTTGCCCATGGCGGCTTTGGATGTCGGCGTGATTTCGCAGGTATTCAGATACCCGGGATCGGACTTGCCGCATTTTTTGCCATTGCAGTCAAACTCGATGCCATAGAAAAGATCGCCACAGAATGGAAAGCCGCTGGAACCCAGCGTGCCGGCGTTCGGGGCCTGCTTTTTCGCGTCATCCAGCTGCTTCTGGGTGGCTGCCTGCTTTTCGCTCAAGGTTTTCAGCTGGGTATCCAAATCATCGCGTTTCTTCTTCAGCTCGGCGAGTTCGGCCTCCAAAGACTTCTTCTGCTCAGCGGAAAGTTCCTGACTCGACTTCAGCTGGGCCGAGATCTCATTGATCTTCCGCTCCAAACTGCTGATCTGATCTTTATTGGCCTGAGCTTCCTGGTTCAGACGACTCAGTTCAGTCCGACTTTGACTCAAAAGCCGATCGACATCAGCGGACGACTGCATGCCCGCACCCTGCGTGAGTATGGGAACGCCGGTATTGCCACTCTGCTGCTTGCAGGCATAAAAACTTCCCAGCATAATCAAAGTGAGAGCCCAAATCCTCGAATTCATATATCCGTCTCCTGGTTCGAAAGTGCCTCGATAGAGAGCTATCTAGCAATTCATATGCCAAGGAAAGAATTTATTTTCTTAAAAAACACAATTGAATCAGATACTTGTGACACCGAATATGCGAAGCTGCCGGCGATTGATCAGAGAATATGCTCCGCTGTAGCAGCTTTGGACAGCATTTCATATAATGAGGCATCCCCAGAAGGAGATCCGGAATGAAGTGGAGAACTCTCACGGTGCCCCTGCTCGTCCTCTGCTCCTGGACCGAGCTCAAGGCTGCGACTGTGCTCGCCAGCTATGGAGCCTTCGACCAGGACTCCAATCGACAGAACTTCTATACGCTCGAAGCCTCCTCGGCGAAGAAAAGCTTCGAGGATTTCGAACTCACCAGCGTGAATCATATTGATAAGGAAACCATCAACGATTCCATCGAAGTGATCTCCCGGGGCCTCGGATTTGATTTCGAACCGCTGCGGATCAATGTGGATGTCGGCTATTTCTTCTCGCTCGATAAATATGCGCGCGATGAGATTGACTACGCTATATCCCGTTCCATTGCCGGTGCCGGGCTGAGCCTCGATCTGTCCTTTCTGGAGCTGCGGGCCTTTTCGCGCTCCTATATCCCTTATGCATCCGCGAAAACCCGGATCGATTCGTTCGACCTGACCTTCAATCCCTATCCCTATCAGCAAAGCCAGGGTGGAATAAGCCTGCGCATGGGGGCTCTGGAGATTCAGGGTGATGTGGGGCGCTTCGATCGACTGCAAGGGCGCTACGATATCATCGGTGACAATTTCATGCTGACGCTACCGGCTGTCAGTTACGGGAAGGCGGCCATCATTTTGCGAGGCAACAAGCATACTGTCCTGCGTGCCGAGCTTCATAAGATTCTGGATGATCACGACCGGCGTGACGACTTCCACAAGTTGATCGGCACGGCCATGCACCGCGACGCCTATGATGGAGGTTCCCTTGGCATCGGCATCTCATTCTAAAACCGTCCTGTTCGCCCTTTCGCTTCTTGGCCTGGCAGGCTGTTCCAACGAAGAGGATAAAAACGATAGCGTGATAGCCGTCGAGGCCAAGGTCTTTGACATCACAATTCAGAGCGGTCTGCCGGATGCCTATGATTACAGCGCCTCCTCGGCCCTGGTGGGCAAGGCCAGTGATGGAAGCGAGACGCGCATGCTTCTTTCGATTCCGGATATCCTTTCCCTTTTTCGGGAGGAGGTCGTCCTGAGTTCGATCGCTCACATTGAAATTCAGATGGTGGCTACGGATGTCACGGTCAATCCAGATAACATCCGCCTTGGTTTCATGAGCGAGAAAGTCACGCCCTATGCAACCTGGAATTCAAGGTTCTCGCTGACCTCGGGCCAGGAATGGAGGGAGCCGGGTGGGGACCTGATGGATCTGGCGTCCATAGCGCCTGACATCGAAAAGGTGGCAGAGGGTGTCTCTCATAAGAAGCTGATCTTCAATGTCACCGATTCCATCATTGCGGCCATAGATGCCGGAACCAAGATCCAAGGCTTCATGCTGCAGGTGCTGCCAAGCGACGACAACGCGGACAATGCCAGCCGCATCTTCACTTCGAACTATTCCAGTGCCTATGCACCCAAAGCCATCCTCACCTTCAACAATGAGGACATCCTGGTACCATGAATAAAACAGCCCTGGTCTTCTCCTCGCTTCTTCTTTGCGCCTGCACGGGTGAAAAAACTCCCGGCAAGTCGCCCTATTTTAAAGATGACGATATCCTCACCATCAGCGGTCAATTTCTGGATAAGGACCAGGATGGTCTGGCCGCGACAAAGATCGCGCTGCGAAACCTTCGCGTCTTTGCCTACGTGAATCCCAGCCAGACCTATTTCAAGGAAACCCTGAACTGGTTCATCGCCCTAGCCTTTCCCATGTTTCCGACCTATGACACCAAGGCTGTCAAGATCAAGCCCAACTACTTCCTGAAAGACGCCGTCACGGCTCGCGATGGCAGCTTTCGCTTTCAGATTCGGGCCGATCAGACCCTCAGGGATGCGGAAGGCGGCATTAATATCGCCTTGATCAATGACGGGGATGGGACGGCGTCCTCGTACGCGAAATATAATTTCGTGATAAAGCAGCAGGAAACCACGCTGGATCCCATCGCCCTATGCGATCTGGGTGAAACGGTTCAGGAAACGGGCAGCAGCCTCGACTGGAGCTGGCCGCTGCCATCCTATGCCCTGGATCACTATGAAGTGCGTATCGCCGATGCCCAGGATAATTCCCTGCTTTGGGCCACACGCGTTGAATCCGGTTCCCCACAGCTGACCCTGCCGAAGAGCATCTTTCAGGCGGCGAGCATCCGCTACGCTATCGAGGTCTTCTATCACTTTGAAGACGAACTCCATGCCTCGTGCCTGACCCCAAGCCGCACGATTTCCATTGCCAATCCCATGACCAATCTTGCTTCTGGCAAGAAAGCCAGCGCCGAAGGCATCGACTTCACAGTCACCTCGCTCACCAATGGCCGTTTCAATGACGTCAGCTATTTTTCCGCTTATGATACCCGCTCCCTCACCATCGATCTGGAGGAAGACACGCTGGTGACGAGCATCAATCTTCACAACCTTCAATTCACCAGTGATACCGCTCCCCATCAGCTCATCTTCGAAGGTTCGACGAAGGCGGCACCCAACACCTTTGTTTCCATCGGTCTGGATGACGAGACGCCGCTGCGCTTTGGCAACTATCAGCTGCCTGTGCCTGGAAACTATGCCCGACTGAGAATTTCCGCGAGCAATGTGTTCTCGCTCCTGCAGGAAGTCAGCGTTCAGTAGCGGGCCTGAGGAGCAGGGAAGGAATGGCTTCCCTCAGGGCCTCGTTCACATCCTCGACCAGATGGCAGCGGATTTCAGCACGCGTACTGGCAGGCAGCTCATCCAGATCGCGCTCGTTGGCCTTCGGCAGGATCACCTCCCGAATGCCGGCGCGATGTGCAGCCAGTATCTTGTCCTTGATCCCTCCGACCGGCAGCACCAATCCGCTTAACGTAATCTCGCCTGTCATCGCAATATCCTTGCGTGCTGGCCTTTCTGTATAAAGGGAAGCCAGAGCCACCGCCACCGCAAGTCCGGCCGACGGCCCGTCCTTGGGCGTGGCCCCGGCAGGGATATGAATGTGAAGACCCGCCTGGGTATGCCGCGCAGGATCGGACTCCAGCTCATCAGCGCGTGACCAGATATAGCTGATCGCCGTGTGAACTGATTCCCGCATGACCTCACCCAGGTGACCTGTCATACGAAGATCGTCTTTTTTTTGCGGCAGACGACAGGCCTCGATATAAATAAGATCCCCGCCGGCCTCCGTCCATGCAAGGCCTGTGGCCACGCCGTACGACCACTTTTCACGGATATGCTCCAAAAATATAAGGCGCGGGCCGAGGTAGGGATAAAGGAGCGAAGGCTCCAAAGCCACAGGCTCTGTTTCACCTTGGGCCACGCGCACCGCTACCTTGCGGGCGATTTGTGCCAGCCGCCGTTCCAATTCCCGAACACCGGCTTCACGCGTGTAATCATGAATAATGCTCCGCATGCTTTCATCGGGAACGAGAAGCTGTCCGTCCTGAAGGCCCGTGTCCCGAATGCGGCGCGGCAGAAGATAACGCTGCGCGATCTGAATTTTTTCTTCGAGCGTATAACCGGAAAGCCTTAGGACCTCCATGCGATCCAGCAGAGGCTTTGGTATGGGATCCGTGCTGTTGGCTGTCGCGATGAAAAAGACCCGCGAAAGATCAAAAGGCAGGTCCAAATAATTATCATGAAAGGCATGGTTTTGAGCCGGGTCAAGAACTTCCATGAGAGCCGCCGCGGGATCACCGGAAAAATCCGTCCGCATTTTATCGACCTCATCGAGCATCAGCAGGGGATTATTGGTACCGGCGCGGCGAATCGCTTCGATGATTCGACCGGGCATGGCCCCGATATAGGTGCGGCGATGACCACGCAGCTCGGCCTCATCATGCATGCCTCCCAGGCTCATCCGTTCAAATTTCCGTTCCAGAGCGCGGGCAATCGAGACGCCGAGCGAGGTCTTGCCGACCCCAGGCGGGCCCACGAAGCAAAGGATGGGTGCCCTGGCCTTGGGGTTCAGCTTCAGAACAGCGAGCTGCTCCAGAATTCTTTCCTTGATATCCTTCAGTCCGAAATGATCATCATCCAGGATCTTCTGGGCCCTTTGCAGATCAAAGTTATCCGGCGTGCTCTCGGTCCAGGGCAGATCGGCAATCAGTTCAAGGTGCGAGCGGACGATCTGATACTCCGACGCGTTATCGGTCAGTCGACTGAGTCGTTTGACCTGCTTGTCCACTTCGACCTGAACGTCCGGGGGAAAGCTCTTCGCTTCCAGGCGTTCGGTGAGATCCCGCAGTTCCTCGCGGGCCGTCGCCTCATCGCCCAGCTCCTTGCGAATCTCACTCAGCTGACGACGCAAGAGATACTCTTTTTCCTCTTTGCCCAGCTCCACGGAAACTTCGCCGGCGATTTTCTCGCGGAGTTTCTGCACCTTGAATTCATAGGACACATAAGCATGCGCAAGACGGCAAAGTTCCCGCTTGCTGGAGGCTTCCAGAAGCGCCTGCTGCTTATCCATCTCCAGATTCAAAAGGATTGCGATCAGATAGATCTGGGTCACAGGGCTGGAAATGCGATGCACAAGTTCGGCGATCGGCTGACCCGTCTCGGAAACGACATAAAGGTTCATCTGCTCGATGAGCTTCATCGTTTCCCGCATAAGGGCGGTCACCTCGGGATCATCATCACGCTGAAAATCCAGGGCTTTGACCCGCGCCTCGAAGTAGTGTCCATGGTCGATGAGCTTTTCAACGCCCACACGCTGAATGCCGTTCAAAATGATATTCATGCGGCCGTGCTCACGCTGCAGGCGACTGATGACAGCCTGCGTGCCGATCCGCGCGAGGTCGTGGCCACCGAAGGACAGTCCCGATCGGTTGACGTTTTGGAGCGTGAGCGCGATCAGGTTACGATCCGGACGTTCCAAGGCCTGCTCAGCGGCCGCGATCATGCGTTCGTCATCAATGCTCAGAGGCAAAAAGGTGCCGGGAAAAAGCACGCTGTCCACAACCGGCATCACGGGAAACTGCATGGCGGAGGACGAAGGCTGGTCATGCACCTGGGTGGCAGCCATCCGAACCTCCCTTACCGCCTGGGTTCAACTCTGTCCTTTGGAGCGCTCGAGCGGTACGAAAAAGAAAGAGCCCTCGCGCTCGACGCGCAGCAGCACACGATCCTGATTTTTGGTGAGATCAAGGAATTCCTTGGGCTTGCTGATCGCCTGGTTATTAACGGCGAGGATGACATCACCCGCATGCAAACCAGCCTGGTCACCGGCTGATCCTGGCTGCACGGACTGAATGATCAGGCCTGTGCGACTCGCGAGCCCATACTGCCTTGCAAGGCCTTCGTTCATCGGCAAAAGACTCAGACCAAAGACATTATCCAATCGAGGAACCGGCTGAGTCGGAGTGTTCGGGCTTCCCGCTGGTGCCGCCTCATCAGGATAGGTTCCCAGCTGAACCTCCACGTCCCGACTCGAGCCGTTACGAAGGAGAGTGACTTTGATCTTCGAGCCCGGCAGCATCAATCCCACAGTATTCATAAGATCCGCTGCCGTGCGAATAACTGTTTCATTGACACGCGTGATAATATCTCCCACCTGAATGTCCGCAGCGCGCGCGGGACTATTATCCGCGACATGAGCGACCAAAGCTCCTTCTGTGCCGACCGGAACTTTCATCGCATCCAAAAGCCCAGGATCCAAAGGCTGGAGCTGCACACCGAGGTAACCACGCTCCACTTTTCCCGACTTGATCAGCTCATCCGCGATGCGTCGGGCCAGGTTGGAAGGAACGGCGAAGCCGATGCCGTTATAGGCACCGGAGTTCGAGAAGATCGCGGTATTCACGCCAACCACCTGGCCGGCGATGTTCACCAAAGGACCACCGCTATTGCCAGGATTGATCGCTGCATCCGTTTGAATGAAGTCACCCAGCTCGGTGATATTGAGATTGCCACGGCCGATGGCGGAAATCACTCCGAAGGAAACGCTGGCTTCCAAACCAAAAGGCGCGCCGAGCGCCACGACGAAGTCCCCGACCTTGGCCTGCGACGAATCAGCAAAGGCGAGGGCCGCAAGGTTTTCCTTGGCCAGATCAGGCGCATTGATCTTCACAAGGGCGATATCCGTACGCGCATCACGTCCCAGGACCTTGGCCGGATATTTGCGACCGTTTGGAAGTTTGACATTGATTTCATCGGCACTCTCGACCACATGATTGCTGGTCATGATCAAACCCTGCTCCAGATTGATCACAAAACCCGAGCCCAGCCCTTCCTGCTTCATCGGCGGCGCTTCCTGCGGCGTTCGCGGACGACGCCCGGCATTGGGGCCAAACAGAAATTCGAACAGGTCGACCGCTTCAAAGGGAGTGCCGCGGACCGTGCGCGCGGTCGAGATCAGGACCACGCCCTGGTTGACCTTGCTGGCCACAGTGGATACGCCGCGTGATAGTGTTTCAAGTGCATTGAGCGAGGCCGTTTCAGGGGAAATCGCCGGGGCCGGAACCGCGGCTGGCGGCGGGTTGGCAGCCGGCTGGGATTCGGGCACACGATTGCAGGATCCGAGCAAAAGCAGCAAAAAACCATTCAGCAGCGCGAGGCGTAAAGTTAACAGCATGGTGAGCCCTCCCGCTGTTTACTTTATGCCTCCTCCATAAAAAGTCCAGCCAGTGAAAAACCTTACATATTCTTCAGTGCGCGGACTTTGTCGTCAGATCATACTGAAAACCGAAGGACAGAATGCGTCCTCCCATGTTCTGATTACCGTAAATTTTCCGTCCGACGGCCAGATCGGTCATTTTAAGTTCCCACTCGACCTGAGGCAGAAGACGACTCTTCAGTTGCGTTCCGATCTCCCAGGCCGACGACAGTCCATACTTTGTCGTGCCGGCATAGGTTCTATCGGTCAGATCACTGGCCGATTCCACATCCAGTGACACCATTCCCACCCCGGCGCCGAAGAAGGGTTCGATACCAAGAAATTCCTCACTGCCATCGAAAAAGGTCTTCCGAAAACCTGTGTGCAGAGCCATGAGGCGCACATCGCTTTCGAGATTCGCAATCCGGCTCTTGAACTGATGATGCACCAGAGAGGAAGACCAGCTGAGCCCGCTATCACGCGGCACGCCTACCCGCAGGATGTAGCTGGGATTGTCGCTCTGATAAACGCTGTTCACAACGCCATCGAAAGGTTCATACTGCCCGACCGCAAGGCCGAATTCATAGGCCAGAGCGTGATTCGTGAATCCGCTCAGCACGAGGAGCAGAAGGTGTTGAAAGTTGAATCGTAAAGTCATCGCGTACCTTTCCCATATGATCGATCGTTCGCACCTGCAAAGCCGGCTTAAGATAGGAAACCTGAACATAATGATAGAAGGCGGCATCCAGCCCCGCATCGGCATGCAGGGGCGAGCCTGCGCCTCCGCTTACGACGTAGAAGATGCCGTCCTTTTCGATGCGCGCATAGCTGTGCTCATGACCGGCGAACACGGCTGCGACCTTATACTTTTTAAAGAGTTCATGAAGCTCGTCGGTCGGCTGCAGAGGCTTGTCTTTATGATGATGCTGAGGGAAAGGCGGACGATGCACGAAGACGATGCGAAAAGGGGCGTTTTGCGCCGACTCGGAACTCAGCTGCGTTTCCAACCAGGCCATCTGAGTCGGGCCGATCACGCCGGGACGCACTTCGAGATCCTCTGAATTCAGGATAATGCAGAAGCAGTCGCCGATCTTTTCCACTTCATACCCGGGCGTATCGAGCTGAGGGAAGGTCGCCATGAAAAGGTCGTAGCTCCGCGCGTCCTCGACATCGTGATTGCCGATGACAGGATAAAAGCGCTGGTTTTCAAAATACGTTTCCGTGAGCGAGACAAAGGACGGCCACTGCTCCGAACTTTTCGGAGTGGAAATCATGTCGCCGAGATGAATCGCAGCCAGAGGCCGCCCCACCATCACGGAGCGATTCTGCAGCACGGAATAGATATCATTCCCGTCCCGGCTGTCCCCGAAGATGCTGAAGTAGTATGCAGCGCCGTCGGGCAGTTGATCCGGGGTCGACCTTTGCGATGTGCCGCAGGTGGCCAGGAGCAGGAGGCTGCATACATTAAGAAATTTCTGAAAATAGCGCATACCGCCTCCTTTGGCAGAGCGGATGGGAAGAGTGCTGAATCCTGAGGTAAGAAAATTTTACTGGGTGAGAGGGTCACTCGGCAATCTGGAAATACCGGATCCACGGTTGTCCTGCTGCACGGCTTCCTATAAGCTCAGCTGCGACGCACGATCTCAGTCCAGAAGGGGACCTTTATGGAATGGAAACAAAGCACAGTAACCATTGAATCAAGCGGCGGAAAGAGCATCCTGATCACCGATCAAATCATCGCCGCGTGCCCGGATCTTCGGACGATTCAGGTGGGTATCCTTCACCTTTTTTTGCGTCACACCTCGGCATCATTAACCATCAATGAGAATGCCGATGCGGATGTCCGGCGTGATCTTGATATGGCGCTCCATCATATTGTGCCCGATCGTTTGAATTTCCGCCACACGATGGAAGGTCGCGATGATATGCCGGCGCACGTGAAATCGTCCTTGATGGGCGTGAGTTTGCAAATTCCGGTGAGCGAGGGACGCTTGATGCTGGGAACCTGGCAGGGCATTTATCTCTGTGAGCATCGGAGTCTGGGCCATAGTCGTGAAATCGTATGCACGCTCTATGGCCAGACCTGACTGTTATTTGAAGGCGAGGACATCAAAGTTCACGTTCACCGCGGGCGTTCCGTTATTGTTCCCCGCATAGGAGCGGCAGCCGCCCGGCATGTGCGTCCCGGCTTTGCCCGGAATCTGCGCATTCACGATCAGACAGATATAAAGGTTCGGACCGACGGTGGCCCCGGTGTCATCCGTTCCGGCCACGATGGAACCGTTGGGAATTGCCGTCGTCGTCGTGCTCGCTGCGCCGCGCGCCCAGCGGACGAGGTCGGTCGGGTTGCCTTTATTCGCCATAAGGAGTTCATAGTTGATACTGCGATACACGGTCCCGCCATACTCATAAAAGCAGTTGCCGGCTTTCAAATCGTTGTTGGCCGTGATCATGGCGCCAGGCTGCAGACCACGACTCTGGCCCGTGGCAGGATCGGTGTGGCGCGAGCGGCAGATATAGCGTTTGTTATTCGCACGAGCTTCCAAGGCCACCTGCGTGGGTTGGATCAGATTGTTCTGCACCCAAAGGAGTTCCTGTTTGCTCAGCGTCATGCTCTTGGTCAAAGGCAAGGAAAAGCGCCGGGCATTGTTATAGGCCACGAACGTATAGACCCAGCTTTCTTCATTCTTGACCGTCTTATCAATGAATTCGGCCATGGGTCCTGCGACCATGATGGTGCCGTTACCCAAAGGCTGGTTCGCAGCGTATTCCTTGCCGTCCTCGGGCATCGTCGTCAGCACATCGCGACTGCGAATGACGAGCCAGTTGCCGCTCGGAGCTTTGGGTGTGATCTTGATTTCATTGTTGCCTTCGACCATATCAATCTGATCGCTGATGCTCGGAAACTCCGGAGCCCAGACCCAGCTGGCGAGCGTGGCATAAGTCTGTTCTTCGCCGCTCGCGGACTTGCCGATCACACAGAGTGCGACGATAGCAGGGCTCTCGCGACGACTGGCCAGATCGATTTTAATGGGCGACGCTGCCGGCATATAGGCCGAAAATCCAGCTGATATCTGACAGTCCGTGGCCGACTCCACGATCTTCCACTTGTACTCCGCGACACCTGTCACGCTGATATCAAACTGCGAGTTCGGGCTTTTGGCATCGGGATATCCCGAAAGTTTAGCCTGAACAGGGCCTGTGGGTTGCGGTGCTTCCGCTGGCTTCATCACGGCGCCTTCACCTGGCGTAGCCGCTCCGGCCGGAGCCTGGAACGTGGCCGGAGTTTTTTTGGGACCTTGCTGAAGGTCCTTACAGGAACTCCCTAAGAGGAGGCCTCCTATGACCAAAAGAATTTGCATGTACCATCCCATTTTCGTCTCCTGAGTTCGCGTATTTTCCCTACTAGTGCAAGACGAAGGCCACGTTCCGAGCCAGGGATAAGGTCCTGACAGAGCTGCGAAAAAAAACGGCACCATGCAAACGGACTAACGAAAAATCCGTGGGACTGCAAAAATTCTGGTCAAAAATGTAAGAATTCACGAACGAGGACGCGGCTGAAAAACAGCCTGGAAAACCCCTTCGGATCCAGCTTTTTCCTGCAGATTCCAAGGCCCGAGCCACGGGTTTTCGCGCACCAGGTTTTCGATATGAGCACGCAGGGCATCAGGCTCGCCGCTGAGTTCCACGACGCAGCTTGCGTCCTGACAGCTGATATCCTGCACCTGAATCCCTTGCGTCCGACTGGAAAAAAGAGCCGCGATCTGATCACGAGGGGACTCTGCCTCCACGCGAACCGTGGTCCGGGTTGTGCTCTTGCCGAGCGGATTCATGTTCACGATGAGAGGCTTTTTTCCACTTTCGCTGAGCATGGTCCAGGCGGCGCCGATAGCCAGCACAGCCGCAAGGGGAAGAACGGATTTTTTATTCATGCAGAGTCATCCTCATTCTGGTCCTCAAGCCCTTATACTGCAATCGGGTGGGACTTCTGAGTCTTTTCCCACATTCAAAATTATTCAATGCTCAGGCCCATGGACGAGGCGGCTTTGCCTTCGTTCTTTTTCATTTGACACTCGCACCCCGTGCGATAGCATGCATCGTCTTCCCAGAAACAAGCGAGGCCTTCAGGATGAGTCAGGGTGCGGCTTTTGATTTTGTCATAATCGGTTCCGGGTTTGGCGGCAGCGTTTCGGCCCTGCGTTTGGCCGAGAAGGGTTATACGGTCAAAGTCCTGGAGCAGGGACGAAGATTCGAGGCCCGTGATTTTCCGCGAACAAATTGGAATCTGAAACGCTGGCTCTGGATGCCTTTCGTGAACTTCCTGGGCCCATTCAAGATGTCTTTTTTCAAGAATATCACCGTCTATTCCGGAGTGGGTGTCGGCGGCGGCTCTTTGGTTTACGCCAATACTTTGCCCGTTCCCAAGGATGGATTCTTCCGCGCGTCCTCATGGTCTCACCTGGCGAATTGGAAGCAGGAACTTTTGCCTTATTATGACACGGCCAAGCGCATGCTGGGTGTAGCTACCAATAAGCATTTTACGCTGACCGATAAAGTCATGGAGGAGATCGCGGAGGAAATTCATTGCCGCGATCAATTCCAGGCCACGGATGTTGCCGTCTATTTTGGTCAGCCGGGGAAAACTGTCGATGATCCCTATTTTAATGGCGAAGGACCGCGGCGCACAGGCTGCACCTTCTGCGGCGCGTGCATGACTGGCTGTCGCGTCGGAGCCAAGAACACGCTGGATAAGAATTATCTTTACCTGGCGGAAAAACGCGGCGCTTCCATTCAGGCGGATTCCAGGGTCACGGCCGTGCGACCTTTGCCAGACGGAGGTTACGAGCTGACTGTCAAGCGACGCAAAGGCTGGATGCGCGCCTCCAAGGAAAAGATTCGAGCGAAGCAGGTCGTGTTCAGCGGCGGTGTGCTGGGCACGGTCGAACTCCTTTTGAAAATGCGTCAGGATCCCAAAGGCCTGCCCAAACTCTCGCCCACGCTGGGCCAGTTCGTGCGGACGAACAACGAATCCATCATTGGCGTTTGGACGGCCAACCCCCAATATAATTTTTCCAAAGGCATTGCGATCAGCTCGATCATCCACACCGATGAGCACTCGCATATCGAGCCGGTTCGCTACGGCAGTGGATCCGGATTCTTTCGCCTGCTCCTGGCGCCGCATGCTCCAGGACCGAATGTTTGGAGCCGAAGCCTCGCCATGTCGAGCGCCTTTGCCGTGGAGCCGCTGCGCTGGCTGAAGGTCCTTTTGCAGCCTGATTTCAGCAAGCATTCGCAGATCCTTCTTTACATGCGCAGTCTCGATGGAACCCTGAGTTTCGTCATGAAGCGGCGGCCCTGGTTCGGCCTGAAACGCACCATGGGCTCGACGTTGGGAGCGGATGGGCGCAAGCCGGTCGCCTTTATGGAAGAGGCCACGCAGCTGGCCCGTCTTTTCGCAAAAAGAGTCGATGGGCTTTTGGCCAATGTCTTTACCGAGTCTGTTTTCGGTATCGCATCGACCGCGCATATTCTAGGCGGCTGCTGCATGGGGCAGGATGCCAGCGAAGGCGTCATTGATCATCAGCACCGGGTCTTTGGTTACGATGGGCTCTATGTGATCGATGGAGCTGCTGTCTCGGCCAATCCTGGCGTGAATCCTTCGCTGACGATCACGGCGCTTGCGGAAAGGGCCATGAGTTTCATACCGCCGAAAAGACAAGAGCTGATGCTCGATCATCAGCCATGAAATAGCCATTTTTATTGGGGTGCAGAACATGACCAAGACCTTACCCAAAGTTGCCATCATCGGTGCCGGTTCCAGCGGGATGATCGCCTGTCGCGAGCTTAAGGTGCGCGGCATTCCCTTTGACTGCTTTGAAAAGGGCAGTAAAGCCGGAGGCAACTGGATCTTTAAAAACGACAACGGGATGTCGGCCGCGTATCGGTCCCTGCACATCAACACTTCAAGGCAGCAGATGGAATTTCAGTGCTATCCCATGCCGCAGCACTTCCCGACCTTTCCGCATCATTCGCAGATCGCGGAATACTTCGATGGCTTTCTGAATCATTTTCGCCTGAAGGAAGACATCACCTTCAACACCGAAGTGAAGAAAGCCGAGCCCCTGGCCGATGGCAGATGGCAGCTGACGCTGTCGAACGGCAAGCAGCCGACCTATGACGCCGTGATCGTAGCCAACGGCCACCACTGGGATCCCAGGTGGCCAGAGCCGGCATTTCCAGGCGAATTCAAGGGCCTCGTGATGCATTCGCACGCTTATATGGATCCCACCGATCCGCATAACCTTATTGACAAGAACGTGCTGGTCGTCGGCATGGGGAACTCGGCCATGGACATTGCCTGTGAACTCGGCAATCGCGGAGTGGCGCGCAATGTCTTCCTATCGGTGCGCTCGGGTGCCCATATCATGCCGAAGTTTTTCGGCAGCAAGCCCTCGGATGGATTTTTACGGCATCCTGGTGCGACGCCGCGTTGGTGGGAGCACCTCGTTCCCTATCGCTTTTTTGAAAAGTTGGCGTTTCCCGTCATCGGCTGGAAAATAAAAAACGCCGTGGGCAAGCCTGAAGCCTATGGTCTGCCGAAGCCGAAACACCCCTTCGGTATGCAGCATCCGACGATATCGAGCGAGATTCACATTCGCCTTGGCAGTGGTGATGTGAAACCGAAGCCGAATATCAAAGAGCTGCAGGGTGATCGGATTCAGTTCGTCGATGGTTCGGTGGAGCCTATTGATGCCATCATCTATGCGACCGGCTATAAGATCAGTTTTCCCTTCTTTGAAAAAAACGTTCTGCCCTACGAGAACAACGATCTTCCACTGTTCAAGCGCATGATCAGCCCACGCTATGATAATCTTCTGTTCCTGGGCCTTGTGCAGCCGCTCTGCTCGATCATGCCGATCGCCGAGCTGCAGTCGTCCTTCATGGGCGACTATCTGCTCGGGAAATATCGTTTGCCGGACAAGGAGACGATGAAGAAGGTGATGCTGGACGAGCATGAGATGATGAAGTCGCGCTATACGAAGTCGGAGCGCCACACGATTCAGATCAACTGTCTGGAATATACCTACGACCTGCGGAAGGAAATCAAGGCTGGCGAGAAGCGGGCCCGGCGCTTTGCGGAAAAACCTCAGGCGCTGCCCTCCACCTTCCCTACTACTGTCAGGGCTTGACCCATGGCAAAGGATGCATGGACATACCATGCGCCCGAGAATCTGGCGCCAGGCATCAAGCGGATCCTGCGGATGCAGGCCTGGGCTCCGCGTTTTGAACGCCTGCCCGTCCCGGTGAGCCGAACCCTCATGGATCTGACGTCGCGGTTTGCCAATCCCCGGCGCAACAAAAAACTCATCGAGACCGTCCATGCGCCTTTTCCCGGTTCTCCGGTGCGACTGCGCAGCTGGGAACCTGTTGCACTCAAGGGGTCGCGGCCTCTTGTCCTTTATATGCACGGCGGTGGTTTTGTGCTGGGGAGCAGTCGTTCGCACCGCGCATTCTGTGAGCTTTTGGCTGATGAAGCGCAGTGCTCGGTCTATTCCATCGACTATCGTCTGGCGCCGGAGCATCCCTATCCGGCGGCAATCGAGGATGTTGATCGCGCCTATGAATGGCTGTTGAAACTCAGGGACGTGCGAGGCTGGACAGCTCAGCCGATCGCAGTCGCTGGGGACAGCGCGGGAGGCAACCTTGCGACCATTCTGTGCCGCCGCCTGCGCGATCGGGGCGAGACGCTGCCGGACGCTCAGCTGCTCATTTATCCTGTCACGGATTTTGCGCGGAATACCCCATCTCATGATAAATATGCGGAAGGCCTCGTCCTGACCCGATCGTTGATCGACTGGTTTTTTCTGCATTACAAGGCGAACCCCATTGACCATCACGATGTCTCGCCGCTGGGCTGCAAGGATCTGCGGGGCCTCCCCAAAACCTTTGTCGCATTGGCCGGCTGCGATGTGCTCCTGGATGAAGGGCGCGCCTATGCGGAGCGTCTGAAAGAGGCCGGCGTTCCCGTCACCGTTCGCGTCTTTCCCGATATGATTCATGCGTTTGTGAATCTTTTGCTGGTTCCTGAAGCGCATGCCGCGGCCCTTGAATGCATTGATTTTCTGAAGAATCATTTTGAAAAGCATCAAACAGGCAAGGAAAAAACGGATGGAAAAGAACAAGCCCCAGATCGTGCCCGCGCCCTGGCAACTTAAAGGCACAGGTTATATGTTCCTCTATAATTTCCCGAAAAATTGGGCGGAAAAAGCCAATTTTCTGCCGGTCGAGCAGCGCGGGGAATTCAAAGGGGGCCTCGGCACCCTGATGCTCGTCGATTATGAAAGTTCGGATGCCGGCCCCTATCGCGAGCTGCTTTTCATTCCGGGGAAATTCTCCTGGTTTCACTATCGCAACTATGCGATCAGCCGCATCTGGGTCTCGTCCGAATCGAGCGTCGTGAGTGGACGCGAAAACTGGGGCATCCCCAAGAATCTGGCTCATTTTCGCATCAATGCGTCGAGCGAGCGGCGGCAGAGCTGGGAGGTGATCACACCGGAAGGCCAGACCTTCTTCAAGGCCGATCTGAGTCACGGCCGCCTGCCCCTGCCCGTGCATACCGCCTTTGTTCCCTTTCCTTTGCTGCAAACCTGGGAAGGGCGTGACTACCTGACAAAATTCAGCGGCTATGGCCTGGGTCGTTTTGCAAGGTTGGAGCGCCTGGAAATCAATCAGGAGCTGTTTCCAGATATCACAGCGAAAAAACCTTTGCTTGGCCTGCGGGTGGATCCCTTCCATATAAGGTTCCCCGTACCGCAGATGATCGAGGCCCCGGCGGGACGCCTGCAGCCCTCGGCCGCGGCTGGGGTTTTCGGATCCTCCGGGCATTCCGCTTAAAAAGTAAGAATGCCCAGCCACACCTTTCGTGCCTTCTGCCGAAGAGAACGCAGAATTCCACCTTCAGGAGGCACGTATGGGTCCTGCAAAAATCAAACGTTGGTTCGAAAAACGCGGTGTGCGCATCAATGCGGTCACGACCATGAAAATCTCTGGCACACCCATTGTGATGGGCTATGAGATCGCCGCAAAGAATGGCCGTAACGGCAAGCTTGGCCCCAATGCCCGCGCGCACGATCTTGAGAACTTGCGTCGTGAATTTATCAAAGCCTAAGGCATTCCTCCTGCTTTTTTTATGGATGCTCCTGCCCGGGTCACTCCTCGCCGAGTCGCCCGAGGCACGGCAGGGTCTATTGGATCTTCGCAAGGTCGATCTCCTTGCAGTGACTCCTCTGCGTTTGGAAGGCGAATGGGCCTTCTACTGGAATCAGCTTGTTTCCCCGGCTGCGATCGACCAGAATTCAGACTTCACCTTTCAGGATGGTCCCAAGGATTGGATGCGTTACCAGCTCAAGGGGGAAAAGCTTCCCTGGAGCGGGGCAGCCACGTTCCGCCTGAAGGTCCTTTTGCCTCCACTCACCGATGAGCTTGTGCTCCGCGCCGGCCCCATGGTGATGGCCGGTCGCATCTTTGTGAACGGTCGGCTTGTTCATGAAGCCGGCACGCCGGGACTCGATCGTGAGCTTTCCGGTCACAGCTATCAAACCCAGCTGATTTTTTTAGGCCGGGATCTGCAGGAGATGGACATCGTGATCCAGGTCTCCAATCATATGATTGCGCGCTCGGGCTATGCGGCTCTCGATCTGGGACTGCGTGCGCCCATGCTGCGGGATGAAATCAATACCTATAATAAAACGCTCTTTCTTCTGGGCGGTATTTTTTTGATGGCCATCTATCATCTGTGCCTTTTTATGATGCGGCGCACAGAGATATCCAACCTTTGCTTTTCCGCCCTTTGCCTTGCAAACGGCGTCTTTCACTATGCGGCGGCCGGTATCGCGGCCCTGCATTTTCCGGGCATCAGTTCGGAACGCGTCTGGGATCTTTTCTTCTGGGGCTGGTACCTGGGCGGCGCGTTTTTCTCATGGTTCGCGCACAGCGTCTTCCCGCGGCACTTTCATAGAAATTTCGCCTACGGCTTCAGCATTCTTTCAGCTGTGAGCTTTTTCACTGTTCTTTTCGGCACAACCGATCAGTTTCACATCATCCCGACCTTGCATAAGATGGGCAATACGCTGACCTTCTTTTATATCGCGTATGCCTGCTATCGGGCCCTGCGGGATCAGGTGAAGGATGCCCTCGTCTTTCTGATCGCAAGCTCGATCTTTTTTGCCTCCGCAGTCAATGACATGCTGGTGACAACAGGCGATATGAAGGGCGAGCTTTTGTCTTCGACCGGTCTTTTCATATTCCTCTTCTTTCAGTCCATTCTGCTTTCCAAGCGTTTTTCCGCAGCCTTTCATAAGCTGGAGATCGCGGAAACCGAGATTCGTGGCCTGAATGAAAGCCTGGAGCAGAAGGTTCAGCAGAAAACCCGCGAGATTCGAGCCATCCTCACGCATATTCAGCAGGGAATTTTCACGCTGCGACTGAATGAGAAATCCGATATCGTCATGGGTGAAGATTATTCCCTGCATCTGGAGGAAATACTCGAAACCCGTGACCTGACAGTCAGCCAGTTTCAGGACGTCCTTCTGAATCGCACCGATCTGTCGAATGATCAGAAGAGCCAGATTCGCAGCACGCTCATCGCCTCGCTGGGGGAGGACGAGATCGCCTTTATGAGCAATCGCGATAATCTCGTGAAAGAACTGCGCCTGCTTACGAATGAGCAGGAAAAGATTCTGGAGATGGATTGGGATGCGATGCTCGACGACAAGGGTCTGATCGAGCAGATTCTGGTCTGCCTGCGCGATGTGACCCAGGTTCGTCAGCTGCAGCAGCAGTCCATCAACCAGCAGCGGGAGCTGGAGTATATCAGCGAGATTGTGAACACGACGCCCGATCAGTTTGCCAAGTTCATAACCATGTCAGTGGCCTTCCTGGACGAGAATGAGCGCCTCATTCGGCAGAATCAGAAGAAGAATCTTGAGGTCGTGAAAATCCTCTTTATCAATATGCATACCATCAAAGGCACCGCACGGACCTATTACTTCCATAAGATGACCGGGATCCTGCACGATACCGAGCAGCATTACGCGGACCTTCTGCGGAAGGACGAGGAAGCCTGGAATCAGAAGAAGCTTTTGGATGACCTGGACAGCGCAAGGTCCATCATCCTGCTCTATGATCAGATCAATACCGTGAAGCTCGGTCGCAAGCGGGACCGGAGTCTGATCGAAGTGAACCGCAAGGTGGTCGAGGACAAGGTCAATTCCCTGAATCTGATCGACACGAGTCCCATGGATCCTGCGACGCGGCATATAATTGAAGATACCCGCAGGACATTCAACGAGGTCTTCTATAGCCGATCCATAGATGTGCTGCAGGATATTCTATCCGGTGCGGAACGGGTGGCGCGTGATCTGGGCAAGGAAATTCCCATCATCAGGATCAAGGAGTCCGGGACGTCGATCAGCCAGGAAGCTTTGGAACTTTTCCATCAGGTCTTCCACCACATCATCAGAAACTCACTGGATCATGGGATAGAAACCGCCGAGGAGCGGCTGAAGGCCGGCAAGCGGCCGACGGGAACGCTCTATCTGGATCTGGACGAGAACGCGGACGGGTCCATGCATCTTGTTTATCATGATGATGGCCGCGGTTTGAATCTGGCAAGGCTCGAAGAGCTGGGCTATGCGCGTGGTTTTCTGATCCGCGGGCAAGCGTATACGCCACAGCACATCGCGGATCTGATCTTTGAAAATGGTCTGTCCACCAGCAATCGGCTGACCGAGATTTCCGGTCGCGGCGTGGGGATGGAGGCCGTGCGGCAGTATCTCGATCGCGCCGGCGGCCGCATTCATGTAGTCCTGAATGGCCAGCCCCAGGGCGGCTTCTGCGCCTTTGCCTTTCACATCCATGTCCCGAAAAACCTTCACACGCTCGCGGCGTGAGGGTGACACCGATCTTTTCTTTCTGTTGTCCCTCACCGTGAAGTATGGCAGCCTTGGCCTGCATTCTGAAGGGAGCTTTCATGCGCATTATACTTTCAGCTTGTCTTTGTTTCGGCAGTCTTTTCGCGTCTTCTGCCGTGCAGGCTTTTCAGCTCCAATACCGTGCTTTTCAAAGCCAGGCGAAGCTGTCCCACAATCGGGCCCAGGTTCCGACCCTTTGGAACGGCGCCTACTTGAATGGCGCGCCGCAAGTGACCAGTGACTCCCGTGCATCGGAGCAGGCCGTCTGGAACAGCCTCGGCCACGAGATCAGTCTCGGCAGCGAGCTTTTCTATCCCTATGTCTATGTGGATGTGGGCCTGGCGCAGACGTACTATTTCCCCGGTCCCGATCAAAGGGTCGAAGACCTCGCCCCCAAGGCCGGCATTCAGATCCTGACCAATGTCCAGGACCGCTGGATGCCCTTCGCCCGGCTTGGGCTTTCGCAGCATCATCTGAAACTGGTGTCGCGTCGGGTGGAAACCCGATCTCTGCCGGAATCCGTGCTGGGACTCAAGGGAGTGGCCGAGGATCGCTTTGCCGTCGAACGCGAGTGGCAGGATAATCCGCGGCTTTGGAACGGTGACCTGAGTCTGGGCTGTAAACTCTATCCCGTCCCCACGACCGCCATCGTCGTGGAGTATCGCTACAGTCAAAGTCTCGGCGGCATCACCATCCGCGAGAAGGAAACCGGCACCAATTCTTTCGTCAATGATGCGGGTTTTTCGAGTGAGACCGAACTGCCAGGCGTTCGCCTTGTTTCGCAGGAACTCAGCCTGGCCATTGAAGTCGAACTCTAAGCATCAGCGCTTCCGAATCCGCACTTTAGCGGGCCGACGCAGGGCCCGCGGCTTGGACGACACGGACTTCAGATAATCAGAAAACAGGATCATTCCGTAAAGAATCACCAGCTGAATCACGAAACCGAGCAAAAAGAGGTTCATACTGTCACTCCTTGTGAGAATCAGTGAAAGACGATCAGTTTTTTGGAACAGGGGACCGGGTTCTTAGTCGAGCGGCCTCAGGTTGAAATCACCGCTTACGCTATTGAATTTGAGCCTGCCTTTGGGATTCGCGCCGAAGGAACCCGTGGCGCTGCGATTGCCGAAGCCTTCCTTCTGCCGCGTATCGTCGGGAAGACCATCGAAGGACGCGCTGATCCCTTCCATTTCAAAATCAAAGCCCACGCTTTTTGCGACTTTCAGATCCACGTTGCCCGAGACCGACTGAGCTTCGAATTCCTTGATCGGACTTACGAGCGTGGCTTTCAGATCGCCCGAGACGCTGTTGGTGGCGATGTCCAGATCCTTGTTCAGACTCGCCGGCACGAAGTCCACATCGCCGCTGACGGTGTTGATGCTCAGGATTTTGGATGGAGCCGCCTTCACATTCAGATCGCCGGACACCGACATCAGGTGAAACTCAGAGGTCGCGGCCAGTTTTTCGATGGTGATATCACCCGAGATATTGGTCAGGGTGAGTTCCCCGGCGAAGTTTTTAGGGAGCTGCAGTTCCCCGAAGCTCGGACCCTTTTTGGTGACTTCGACTTCGAGCTTGCCGCCGCTGTTTTTCACGGTCCATTCCTTGGGCGGCAGATAGCCTTTGAAGACGAAGTGGATCTGATCATCCGCGCTCTCGACCACTTTCCAATCCGTGACATAGGACTTGAGTTCCAGTTCCTTGATGTCCTTGGCCGGTATGGATTCCGTGATGGCCTTGTCCGTACGCGCAGGATTATCGGCGTCACCGCCCAGGGTATCGCTGTCCCCCGTGCTGATATGAATGTTGGGACCGTCGCCCTTTTTGATCATGATCCGATCGTCTTTATCGAAGATGATGTTGAAGTTGCCGAGTCCATCCAGACCGTCCTTGGTATTGGCCGCGAAGGCCTCACCGATGCAGCTGGATTCGCAGCGGGTGTCAAAGAATTTGCCAAGGATGAGCGTGATAAGGGTGAAAGCGCCCAGACCGATTACGATATTTTTCATGCGTTTGTTATCCATGCTTAAAACCTTTCTCAGAGCGAATGTTTAGTCGGGTTGAATCACTTTGGCATTCAATTTGATGTACTTCATTAAACCCAGAAGAAACCAGCGGCTCAAAAGATAGAGCACCACGCAGGCCAGAAGAGATGCACCGAAAAGAGATAAACTATAAAAACTGAGGGCGAGCTTGGCCGAAAGTCCGACCGCCACGGGGGTCGCGATGTTACCGACCAGGACCGCGATCGCGAAAATGATGCCGACAAAGACCGCGATGGTGGCGACCACCCAGGACATCCCCAGGACGATGGCAAGGCCCAGGATCGGCCAGAGCATAAAGAAGAAGTTGAAGGCAATGATCGAAAGCACGACCAGCGTCGCCCGAGCCATATGATAAAGACTTGTGGTAAACTTCTGGCCTTCATACGGATTGGTAATCCGGGTCAGGTGGTAATCGGCAACGAAGGTCCGTGCCAGAGTCCGGGCATCGCCAAGCGAAGCGCTGATTTCGTCATCTGACTTGCCGCGTTCCCGGGCTTCGAAGATGTGTGCGCGATAATCAGCCAGCACATCCTCGCGTTGAGACGGAGGCAGCGGACTCAGTCCCTTTTCCAGTTCCTTGATAAAGTTATGCTCGTGCATGACTGTCCACCTCTTGCAGAAGATTTTGCATGGCCGCCGCGAATTCATCCCACTCGGCCCGCATTTCCTTATAAACCTCGCGCCCCTTGTCCGTAATGCGATAGTACTTTCGCGGCGGACCCTGATCCGATTCCTGCAGATACGTCTCGAACCATCCATCATTCAGGCAGCGCCGCAGGAGGGGATAGATAGTGCCCTCAGATATGTCTATGTGCCGCGATATATTCTCGACAAGCTCATAACCATAACGATCAGCCTGGGATAAAACGGCGAGAACGCAAAGCTCAAGACTGCCTTTTTTCAATTGAGTTCGCATGTTGCGTCCTTTTTACCGATAAACAACGCCCTGACGTGCAGGGACAGGTATTTTGTAACACACGCTACACTGCATTGCAAGGTACCGTGTTATGAACTTTACGGCAGAGTCAGCCCGAAACTTGAGCATTTTGGAAAAATGCTGTCTTTACGGCATATTGCCTGGATCCTGATCTCACGAAACAATGCCCAAGGCTTTTGAACGATTTTCAGGGAGTCGCCGCTCATGTCGGGATGGGACAAGTCCAGCATCACAGGGTTCCAGTCTTTGGTGGCCGCGGCTCCCTTGGGGGTCTTTCGCAGCCACGACAGCAGCTATCGCCTGATTCCGGCATCGATGGATCCCTTGGTGATCCCGGATCCTGTGTGGATGAAGCTGAGGGCTGATGCCCACCTGATTCTTTCCGCTTTGCAAAAGTTAGGAGCCGTCCTGCGCCGCGACCCGGGGCATCGACTTCTTACGCAGCTGGCGCCTTTGGAACAGGAAGCCGCGGAATTTGTGGGACTCGCGACAGCCCGCCTTGATCTTTTTTTTGATGGTGATGACCTTCAGGTGATTGAAGCGAATACCACCATTCCGGCAATGCAGGCCTATAGTGATATGATTCGCCGTGCCTATGGGCAGGCCTTTCATCCCGGAAAAAAAATACAGCGGTCCAATACCGACGATCTTTTGCAATCCCTTTTGGAACACTACGCGCGAACAGGGGGCAAGGCTGCAAAGCCACGGCTTGGCATCGTCGCGCGGTCCGGGGATTCACAGCTGGCGGAACTGCTCTGGCTTCAGCGCGAATGGCAGGCGCAGGGTTATGAAACTCTGCTGCTGACGCCGGATGCGATCGAGATTCGCAAGGGCCAGCTGTGGGGATCGGGGCAGCCGCTCGATTTTGTTTACCGCCATATCTTCGCGCATCGCCTTGCGCAGGATTCCGCCTTCGCTCAGGCCTGTTTGCAGGCCGAACGCTACCGGGTCTTCAATCCGATCGCCGCGCATCTGGAAGCCAAGGGTGTTCTGGCGGAACTTTCGCGGTACGCGGCGGATCCTCGGCTGAGTCTGAGTGCGGGACTGAAGGACGAGGAAGTCGACGCCACGATTCGCAGGGTGGCCTGGTCACGGCTCCTGGAAATGGGGCCGGCTTCGCTTCCTGATGGCACGCAGGTCAGGGATTTGATCAGCTGGGTGAAAGATCGGCCCCAGGACCTGGTTGTGAAAAGCAGCCTTGGGTATGGCGGTCACGGCATTTTTATCGGCAGCAGCTTTTTTGAAAGGTCCAGTCAGGATCGGGCGCGTAAACTCCTAGGAGTGTCTCATGACGTCAGCTGGCCTCAGCTGATTGACGCTCTTTTGAACATGGGACAAGGCCAATGGATCGTGCAGAGGAAGGTATCGGGCCGCAGGATACGGCATCGCTTTTGGAGTGAAGGCCAGATGATGGAAAAGGAAACCTTTGTCGACTGCTCCATCTTTACAAATTCCGGCGTGAATTTCCGACCCCACGGCGGCGCCTGCCGTTTTTCAACCGATGCGATCGTCAATATTGGACAGGGCGGGGGCCTTATGCCTCTTCTTTTGGAAAGTGAACTTCATGAGCGCGAGGAGATTTCATGACAAGGCTGCGTTGGTTTTTGGTCTTTTGTTTCTTTCTGACAGGAGGACGTTCCATGGCGGATGCCCATGAGGATGCGGTGGCTTCAGTTCTGAATCAATTTCACAAAGCGGCCGCGGACCATGATTTTCAGAAATACTTTGGCCTGATGACCGCGGATGCCGTCTTCATCGGCACCGATGCGACCGAGCGCTGGGATGTGAAAGCCTTCAAGGACTATGTGAAACCGCATTTTGATAAGGGCCGGGGCTGGAGCTATACACCCAGAACGCGGCATATCAGTTTTTCCAGGGATAAAAGCGTGGCCTGGTTCGATGAGATTCTGGAGAATGCCAAATACGGAACCTGTCGCGGCACGGGCGTTTTGGTGAAGGATGGCAAAGACTGGAAAATAAGCCAGTATCATCTCACGATTCCAGTTCCGAATGAACTCGCCGATACTCTTGTCAAACTGATCCAGACCCCCAAAGCGAAGTGAAGGCATTTCGTGACGAGCCCGAGGGTGGTAACCTGAATGTGGGGTGGACACGGAGGATCTCGTCATGCCGATCTATGATTATAAATGCCAGCATTGTGCGCAAGAGTTTACGGTTCAGGCCAGCATGAAAGACCCGGAGCCGACTGCGGGCCCATCCTGCGATGGACCCTGCCAGATTCAAAAATGTTTGAGCCGGGTGTTTGGTCAGGTGGCGGGAGCGCATCCCGCTCCCGTGGAAAGACCGAAGAGTCAGCCGCAGGAAAAGCCATCGCACGTCTGTTCGAAATACTGCGATCTGCATAAATAAAGCTTCAGGCGCCCGCGACCTTTTCCGCCATGAAGCGCTTGTGCGTGCTTTGAAGACCCAGCACGGCAACGATCCAGCCCAGCAGCATCAAACCCGCCGAAACAAAAAGCGAGCGCCCGCCGCCCATCGACTGGTAAAGGACACCGAAAGTCGCAGGGCCGACGATGCGGGCCAAAGCTCCCAAAGTCTGGGACGTTCCGAGCGCAAATCCCTGCATGTGATTCGGCGCAAGACGGCTGGTGAGGGACGAGATCGACGGGTTGGATAAACCCGATCCGGCCGCGAGCGTGAAGAGAAAGAGATAAAGAAGCGGGAGGCTCGGAGCCACGAGAGGCAGGGCGATCATGGTGATGCCGAGCAGAAGCTGTCCGAGGTTCAGGGTTCGCACTTCACCCATTCTTTGAATCAGAGGTCGGGTCAGTCCGCCGTTTACGAGGACGAGCATAAAGCCGATGTACATGAAAGCATAGTACTGCTGCCTTTGCTCGGTGATCATGAAGGCATCATTCAGCATCAGCGACAAAACCGATTCCACACCGATAAAGCCGAACACCTGCAGAAACCCGAGCAGGAGAACGATGCGAAAGCCTTTGTCCTGCACAAGATGACGAAAATCCTGCCACCACACGCCGGTGATCTGCTCATCTTTTTTGCTCTCGCTGGCCTGCTTCACATGCGTGATCAGATCGCGCATCTCGGGTCCGGCGAGTCCATGATGCGTTTCCGGCAGACGCCGCGCGACGACGATCAGGTTGAAGAGATTCAGAACGGCCGCGGCGATACCGATGCCCAAAAGCGATTCATTGGGGAAGAGAAGACTGATCAAAGCCCCAATCGCCGGCCCCAAGGAAAAACCGAGACCGAAGGCGATGCCGATCAGAGCCATGCTTTTGCCGCGTTCCTGCGGAGTGGTGACATCCGAGATACAGGCCTGGGCCACGGAAATGTTACCCGAGGCCATGCCGGCGATGAAACGCACGGCGAGGAGTATGGGGTAGCTTTGAGCGAGGCCGGTCAGAACCTGAGCAACCGTCGAGACGGCAACCGTTCCCAATAAAAGTTTTTTACGTCCCATGGAATCCGAGAGCCGCCCGAGTATGGCCACAGCCAGGAGCGTACCGAGGGAATAAAGACTGGCAACAGCGACCGCTTCGCTATCCGATGCTCCAAAGCGGCGAGCGACCAAAGGTATGACAGGTATGAACATACCGAAACCAACGAGGTCCAGGAATATCGTGAGGAACACCGAGCCCAGCACGTTCTTCCGGATTTTTTCCTTGGTTATTCCAGCCGCGTTCATCATTCCCTCCGTCCAAGTTTCGCATGACGCTGTATTTTATCACAGCTCTAGCAAAGTTCGCTGAGGGATAAAAGCTGAATCATTTGACGCAGAAACCCCAGAGGGTGACCTCTGGGGTTGGCAGGAATAAGGAGCTGACGCCAGTATCAGGGCGAAAGGATCACGATCGTTTTCACCGTACCGGTCAACCCTGTTTTGATGGTCCGCGTGTAAGGTGCGGCTTCCAGCATGGTACCAAAACTGTAGGCGTTGGTGCCGAAATCAAGACCATCGTAATAGAGTTTGCCAGTTTCTCCCGAGGCCGAGAGGTTATAGGCTTCGAAGTTCTCTGCGACGGTGACCGCGGCGCTGTTCTCGTACTTCTTCAGATAGTATTTACCTGTGGTCGTGTTGTAGGACGAGAAGTAAGGCTGATCACCCACAAGCCAGAGGTTGATCGCCTGCTCATCGGTGCCCGAAAGCAACGAGAGGGTTTTGGTGGTGCTGTTCACCTTGGCGAGACCTTTGTACTCGTCGGTCCAGTTGTAGTTGTTGGTGCTGCCGTCGGTGGATTTAACCTGGCAGTTCATCCAGCCGCGGGTATAGATAGCCGCCGGAATCGTGCTGTTGCTCGTTAAAACCGGAGTACTGTAAAAGCTGCTGCTGGCAATATATCCACCGCCGCTTGTCGCTCCGCACAAACTGGACGCAACGTTGTTATAGTTCACGTCCCGGTAGTTCCATGTCCCCGAGGCCGTGATGCAATCGGCCCGATTGGATGCACTTGTACTGCAGTAGCCATCTTCGGTCCACGTTCCGCTGGCGCCTTCGCACAGACCTTTCGAACCGTAGGTGCTGTCACCATAGAGGTAGGGTATGCCTTTGACAACGCAGTGAGCACCCTTGACGTTCAATCCACAGGTCAACTCACCTTCTTTCTTCTTCCGCACCTGACCAATCACGTAAACTTCACCCGTCGAAGTCTGCTTGATAGCCGAGATCTGAGAACCACCACCCGCAAACACCTGGCCACTGCTTTCGCAACGGGATTTGAATTCGTTGATCCAGGCGACACTTGGGTTTTGGTTTCCGTTTGTATAACCTGTATCATAAACAGCCACATCCGCCGTACGGGTCATATTAATCCAGCTCCAGATATCAGAACCGCAGGTAATCGCCGGCTTGATGCGGTCAGCAGCACTCGATCCACCTGTGGGATCGAAGTTAAAGAGACAGGCGCTATCCCACGATGCCGTCTTGGAACTCGTAGGATCCGGACCGAAGAACACGGCCTTGTCACCCGTGCTGCTCGCGGTTGGTTCGAACACGAAGTTCCACCAATCCCGGGCGATCTCAATGATACTGTTGCCAGGCGAAACGTAGCGGAAGAAACCACCGCCGCTGCCGCCACCACCGTTCTGACAGTTGCTGGAACCGGTGTAGAAAATACCACCGGCCTTCGTCACCAAAAAGTCCTGCACGCAGATGTTGCTGTTGATCATCTCGGTGACTTTGCCATCCGCAGTGCGCTTGTACACAACCATTTTCCCGTTTCCGTTAGGAAGCGAACCGGGATAATACACGTTGGATTCACTGTCGAACTGGAAGACCGAGTTCCGCTGGGCCTGCCAGGTATCAACAAAGTGGAGGTTATCAAGGCACTCAAGGTTGCCGGCATCAGCAGGAGGATTGGCAATCAGTTCTTCGATCGTTCCACCCTTCACCTTAAAGATCTGGCACATGTTGCCGGAAGAAGGTTCCCAGGCGTCGCTCCAATCCCCATCATCAGGGGCTTTGTAGACGAAGGAGCGTTCAAAGTGCAGATAGATTTCCTTATTGGGCGAAATCGCAATCGTCTTCACAGCCGGCAGCTTGGGTTTGCAGCACCAACCATTATTGTTTTTCTCATCCTCCTCGCCACCCGAGGAGATCGCCGAACTCACTTCACCATCCGAACCCACTTTCGCCAGCGAGCCATCGCCGCTCGTCCCAGTTTCCGCCAGCGAAAGGTTGACAGGACCATCTTCACCACCGATCAAACGCAAAGAACTCGTGGTCTGATTCGGGTCGATAACCAGCACACCGACGGCGCCGGAGAAGTCTGCTTTCACATCGGTCAAGGCCTGCTGGCCGCCACCATTCATGGGGCCACCACCTTTGCGGCCATCATCTTTCTTGCCGCCACAGGATTGCAGAAGAATCATACTCGCAAGGCTTAGAGTCAACGTATGGACAGTCTTGATACGCAACATAGATCAGCTCCCTCTTTCAATAACGTAGAGGGCTTCGTCCGATCTTTATACGCGCGGAAGTTATTTCGTTAGTTCGAGGATTTCACTGCAGAATTCATAGGGCTATTTCCGGTACTCATTTTACAAAAGGTATCTCAATAATATGTTTTTATAAAGCATTCTTACGTGCGATCACTTTTTGGTCGCATTCAGGTAGTTGATGAGCTTTTCCTTCTGCGTCGCGCCTTCCTGTTGATCAATCTGGGTCAACACCGTCTGCGCGGCCGCGGGAACGCCTTCGCCGCCGGTGGCTGCCACCTGGCTGAAGTTGTTCAGGATATTACTGACATCGTCATCGGTCATGCTCTCCAGGCGGGAGGGATCCAGGGATCCTTCCGGTGTGACCTGGGCAAAGCGATTGATATACATGATCCCATAGGCCGACTGATAGAATTCCAGCTGGACAGCAGCGCCGGATGCGTAAGCGACCTCGCTATTGTCTTTACTGCGAAGTTCAGCGGGTATGCTAAGGAGAGTGTCCTTGGCCAGTGCCATGCGTTCCAGTTCTTCTGCTGTGGGATCAGCAGGCAGGAAACTTCCTAACGCATCCAAAAGTGAACCGGAACCGCCTACGTTGCTCTTCGCCACGGCGATGATATCAAAACCTGCGGAGGCCGCGTAAGCCGCAGCCAGATACCGATAGCGTACATATTCTTCCGGCTCGGCTTCCACCAGTTCCTTATAAAGTTCAATCGCGGTTTCATAATCCAAGGCGTCAAGGGCCTCGCGCGCCTTTTCCTCCTGGGTCAGCGTCGCATAAAGTTTGGCCTTGCTGCTCGTATCGCAGGCGAAAAGAACGAGGGTGAACAAACAGCACAGAATGCGCATACATAACTCCCTAAAAGCCGAAACTGGTGTAGATCGTCACCATGTTCCGCTGCCGATCGCCGGGATAGGTTCCCAGTTCCCGCCCATAGGCGGTCACGCCCAGTTTGAACAAAAAAAGATCCAAACGCAGCCCAGCCGTGGGTATGCCCTGATAAAGGCCACAGGCCACGCCCAGCATATTGCGCAGCATAAAGCGCGCGCCCAGGTAGACCTTTTTAAAGGTTTTTTCCTCATATTCATTGGTGATATCACGGTAGTCGAGGCTCAGGTGCAAAACTTCCTTGGTGCCGTGAAGGGCAAGGCCGAATCCTGCGTTATAAGTCTGAGGAAAGCTGGCCTGGTCGCCGGTGAAGCGCGTGCTGCCGATATCTTCGACTTTGAGGCCCATGCTCAGATCCAGATGATGCCCCTGCCAAAGAAAGAGCATGCCAAGGTCCGAGCCTGTGCCTTGATTCATGGCGATTTGCTCCCTTAGAGCCGACGTATCCGAACTGAGCTGGCGAATCTTTTCCTGATCGGTAAGGGGGACTTTGATTTCCGGCTCACTGGCGTAAAGATGCTTGGCCGTGAAACCGAGCGAAAACCACCGCGCAGGTCGCAGGGCATAGCTCGTCAGGACACCGCCATAGGCTTCGACACCGAAATTCACGCTCGGCAGACCATCATCACCAAAGCGCTCACCCGCGATATCCACTTCCACCCGATCAAAGACGCTGATCGCAAAGTTCTGATTCAGAAAACTCAAGGTCGCGGTTTGCCCAAGATGGACGGAGCGGGAGAAAAGTTCATCGACATAATCCGATTCTCCGCTGCCGGTCGCGCCGCCCAGGCTTCCATTCTGCGCGCTTTGGGCCAGATCGCGATCAAGGATGAAACCAGCCTGAAAGCCCATCCAGCGAATCCAGGCGCCGCCCAAAGGCAGAAGAGCAGGATTGGCAAAGACGATTCCTTCCTGACTGGCCCTGGTCAGCGTCGTTCCCCCAGCAGCCAGATCGAAAGGTTCGGTGTAAAGAAGCTCGCTGCTGCTCTTTCCCCAAAGGGGTCCTGCAGCGCCCAGGAAAGCCAGGGCGGCGATGCTTACCTTATAAAAATATTTTTTCAAAAACATAAAAGAATCCCGCTTCTTCTCAACCTCTATCGGGCGGCGGACGCGAAATCTGAAAGGAATGTACGATAAGGGGAGGGTCAGAGGACGTGGAGCATTATCGCGGCGGAGGCCAGGGCTTTGTTCCGAATCTTTTTACGAAAAAAACTGCATTCGGGTCGTAAGACCAAAAAGCGCAAGCTTCCGAGCCGGGCGTCAGCGGGCAAGAATCGTCGCCTTTATGAGCGCTATCAGGTCGACCAGCAGCATCTGACCGTGATGAATGATCAGGACATTCTGGTGATTCGTGATATTTCCGCCAAAGGCTTCTGCAGCGACGTTTCCCGCCGGGCCTATGATCGCTTTGAACTGAATGATATCTATGCGGCCCGGATGCGCTATCACGGGGATGTCCAGGATATCCAGGTGAAGGTGGCCTGGAAGAGGCAGCAGCAGGTGGGTTTTGAGCTCTATAAACCGGATGCCCGCATGCTTGGTTTCTTCCGCAGCCTCTTGCGTCCGATCGAACTCGCCAATTCCCTGTCACCCGTGGATGCCGCCTTCATGCGGGATCAACATGCGGGGCTAGCCTGGTTTCACGGTGAAGATGCGGATCTGCATATCTGGTTGAGTGAGGAGGAAGGTGTTTCCGCCTGGCAGCTGATTGCGGACAATCACATCGTCGAATGGTCGTCGGTGCATGGACTCAAGACCGGCGGTATCAAACATGATAACCGCACCGAACTAGGTATTTTGGAACCCGGTGAAGCCTTCAAGATCATGGATCAGGAACCAAATCCTGATCGGGTCCGGCTCGCTGCCGATGTGATCGCGGCCCTCCCCTTTCCCGAACGCGGCGACCTTGTGAAAACTCTGGATGAGCTGGCCGGTTGACACTGGACAAGGCTCAGGTTCCTGGCTAGATTAGCGCTGTAACGCTGCGCGCTGGAGAGCCGATCCATGAAGAAAACCACGGAACGAGACCGCGTCGTCAAACTCTTTACCCAGTATCTCGTCGGCTCCATCGGCCGCCGCGGCGACAAAAATGACACATCGCTTTCGGGGGCCAAGGAATTTCTCACGGCCATGGCCAGTTGGGCCGGCAAGGGCAAGGATGAACTCGTGCAGGTGATCTGCCGCGAGATCGGAACCGCCACCGCGATGGTTCTGAAAGAGCCTTTGGGGAAGCTGCTCGAAAATAAAAAAATTCATATCACGATCGAACTGGTCCCGCATGAATCGCAAAAGAAAAACGTTCGGAAAAAAACCACAGTCCGCCTCGAAGACAACGCCTGAGACTATAACCCTGACACTGGAATCCGTCGCATTCGGAGGCTATGCCCTCACCCGACGTGACGGCAAAGTTTATTTCGTGGCGGATGCGCTGCCCGGGGAAACCGTGGCCGCGGACATTATCCAGAACAAGGATCGCTTTGCCAAAGCGCGCGTCACGTCCCGCCTGGCTGCTCCCGATTATGCCGTGCCTGCGCCCTGCCCTTATGCAGAACGCTGTGGAGGCTGTCATTGGCAGCGTGTGCCCTATGCGATGCAGAAGACGTGGAAGGCCGGATTTATTGAAGATGCCTTGCAAAGGATCGGCGGCATCCCCGCGGGGACTTATCCCTTTGCGATGCACGCCTCGCCGGACGAGCTGCATTATCGCAATCGCATCGATGTGAAGTGGCAGCTGACCCCCGAGGGAAAAGTACAGATCGGCTATTATGCGAAAAGTTCCCATGATCTGGTTCCGATCGAACGCTGCTGGATTGCAGATGAAAGGATCAACCAGGTCCTGCAGGAATGTGTGAGGCTGAGTTTTCCGAAGAGGGAACGAAGCTTTCAGACGAGCCTTGAATTTCAGGTGATTGCCGATGGTCGGGTGCTGGTGTCCGGTCAGGAGATTCCGCCCGGTTTCTGGCAGGATTTGAAGAAGGCTGTGGACCAAAATTCCATTCTGCAGCGTACTCTCATTGTGGATTCCCGGGAATTCGTACTGCTGGAGGAATGGGACGGGCTCCGCTTTCACACCCGCGCGGGGCAGTTTCAGCAGGTGAATCTGCCGGCCAATCGCTTTCTGCGGGGATGGGTTCGGGATTTTGCAAGGCAGCATAAAGTGCAGAATGCTGTTGATCTTTACTGTGGCAGCGGCAATCTTTCCCTGGCTTTGGCTCGTGATGGCATCCAGGTTTTCGGGGTGGAAGCCTATGCGCCTTCCATTGAAGCCGCTGTTTATAATACGAAGCAGAATCAATTAAACGCGCGGTATGCAGCGGGAGATGCACAGGACATCCGGCAGCTGTTTCCCGATCTGCCTGCCCTTGATCTTCTGATCGTCGATCCTCCGCGCCGCGGCATGGCCGAGGCCGTAGCGCCGGTTCTGGAGTTGGGGGCTTCACGCATTATTTATGTCAGCTGCGATCCCAATACGCTGGCGCGGGATTTGAAGATTATGCTGGCGGCTGGTTATGATCTGGACGATGTGAAGGGATTGGATTTTTTTCCACAGAGCTATCATGTCGAGACAGTGGCTGTGCTGAAGAAAAACCCCTGACGCCCGAGCATCAGGGGCCTTTTGGGATCAGGAAAGGACACTGCGCAAAGCAGCCTGTACCATCTCGGGACTGGTCCCGCCGATACTCGACTTTTTCCGCAGAACAGCCATGATTTCAAGGGCCGCATAGACATCAGTGTCGACGAGGCTGCTGAACCCCCGGTAGTCTTCCAGCGGAAGTTCATTCAGACTGCGATCGGTCTTGATCGCATGAACGACGATCTCGCCCACCAGATGATGCGCTTCCCGGAAGGCCATGCCTTTGGCTACGAAGTAATCCGCAAGGTCGGTGGCGTTCATGTATGCTTTTTCCGCTTCCGCAGCCATGCGTTCTTCGTTGACAGTCATCGTTTCCAAAACCAGACGCATCACGCGGAGTGAGGCCTTGTAGGTATCGAGACTATCGAAGAGTGCTTCCTTGTCTTCCTGCAGATCCTTGTTGTAACAGGACGGCAGGCCCTTCAGCACGGTAAGAAGACCCATCAGATTGCCGACGACGCGACCGCTTTTGCCGCGGATGAGTTCGAGGGCATCGGGGTTTTTCTTTTGAGGCATCAGCGACGAGCCCGTCGAAACCTGATCGCCCATGCGGATGAATTTGAATTCATCGGAGCAGTAAAGGATCAGATCTTCAGCGAGACGGCTGAGGTGCACCATGCCGAGGCTGGCGGCGCTCATGAATTCGACCGCGAAGTCACGATCGGAGACTGCATCGAGGCTGTTCGCCGTGATGCCATCGAAGCCGAGTTCGGCTGCTAAAAAGTGCCGATCCACGCCCATGCTGTTACCGGACAAAGCGCCGGAACCCAAGGGGAGGACGTTCAAACGCACGCGGGCATCGGTCAGGCGACTGGCATCGCGTTTCAGCATCTCGTAGTACGAGAGCAGATAATGCGCGAAGAGAATCGGCTGGGCTTTTTGCAGATGCGTGTAGCCCGGCATGACCGTGTTTGGATGCTGACGGGCGATCTGAGCCAGGGTTTTTTGCAGGTCCTGGATTAAATTGACAGTCGCATCGAGTTCACCACGCAGGTAAAGACGCAGATCGGTGGCGACCTGATCGTTACGGCTGCGGCCGGTGTGGAGTTTTTTGCCGAGGTCGCCGACTTTTTGTGTCAGTTGGTATTCGACAAAGGAGTGGACGTCTTCATAGCCTTCGCTGAGGGCGCTGGCGAGAAGATTGGGATTATTTTGGATTTCATCCAGCAGCTCATCGAGTCCGCCCAGGACGGTCTGCAGGTCGGCTTCGGTGAAGATGCCGCGACGCTGCAGGCCCTTGGCGTAGGCTTTGCTGCCGATGATATCGACTTCAGCCAGACGCATGTCGAAGCTGAAGGATTCGTTGAACTGGAAGAAGAAGTCGTTTTGCTTTTCGCTGAAACGACCGCCCCAGAGAGATTTCATCGTTGACCCCAGTCCCGCGCGTTCGCGCGGGATGACGTAAGAAAGTTAGCTTGGATGACGGGAGTCGACTGATATCGACAACCTTACCCGCGCAACTGAGCCTGACGGCGCAGGCGCAGAGCGTTCAGCTTGATGAAGCCTTCGGCATCAGCCTGGTTGTAAACCTGATCCGCTTCGAACGTCGCCAGCTGCTCACTGTAAAGCGAGTTGGGCGAACGACGGCCGAGCGTGGTCACGTTGCCTTTGTAAAGGCGCAGCTTCACATCGCCGGTCACAGGCTGCATCATGCCTTCGATCATGCCTTTGATATGCTGGAATTCAGGCGCGAACCAGAACCCGTTGTAAATCAATTCCGCAACCTTGATCGAAAGACCATCGCGCAGACGCATGACTTCGCGGTCCAGCGTGATGCTTTCCAAAGCCCGGTGCGCCTGGTGCAGGACGGTGACGCCCGGAGTTTCATAAACACCGCGGGACTTCATGCCCACAAAGCGGTTTTCGACGATATCCACGCGGCCAATGCCGTTCTCGCCAGCCACTTCGTTGAGGCGGGTCAGGAGCGCGACAGGAGCCATCGCTTCACCGTTGATCGCGACCGGCACGCCGCGTTCAAAGGAAAGGGTCAGCTCGGTGGCGACTTTAGGCGCTTTTTCCACGGATTTCGTAAGGAGGAAGATGTCCTCAGGAGCCGGAGCCCATGGATCTTCCAGGATGCCGCCCTCGTAGCTGATGTGCATGAGGTTGGCGTCCATCGAATAAGGCTTCGCCGCGGTCGCGGTGACCGGAATATTATGCTCCTTCGCATAATTGATACAGTCCGTCCGCGATTTGAACGGCCAGTTCCGCCAGGGAGCGATCACTTTGATATCAGGCTTCAAACTGTAATAGGTCAGCTCGAAACGAACCTGATCGTTGCCTTTACCCGTCGCACCATGCGCCACCGCATCAGCGCCGACCTTCTGGGCGATTTCAATCTGGCGTTTGGCAATGACAGGACGCGCGACCGATGTGCCGAGCAGGTAGCAGCCTTCATAGACAGCCTTGGCTTTCACCGCATAGAACACATAATCACGCACGAACTCATCGCGCAGATCTTCGACGAAAATGGACGAGCAGCCGGTCGAGAGAGCTTTCTCTTCCAGACCGGACAGCTCAGCGCCCTGACCGATATCAGCGGTGAACGCCACGATTTCACATTTGTATGTTTCCTTGATCCACTTCGCCATAACCGAAGTATCGAGGCCCCCGGAATACGCGAGTACGATCTTTTTAATATCCTGCACGGTTGCTCCTTCCATCTTGAACATATGTGTGAGAGGTCAAAAAACATCAATCAAACAGGGCAAAGACACGTCGAAGGACCTTGGCCTGCTGCTGACGATTGGCGACAGCGACAAAAATAGTGTCATCCCCGGCAATGGTTCCCAGTATCCCCGGAATATTCGCCCGATCAATCACAACCCCGGCACGGTTGGCATTCCCTGGTCCGGTCTTCAGTATGATCAGATTATCCCCGGCCGTCGTGGCATCGAGTCGGTCCACTTTGCTGGATTCACCCGGCGCGATGCTCGGCGTTTTATAGAAACCTTCGACCTTCACCACCCCCAGTTTTTTCAGATCCCGGGAAATGCTGGACTGCGTGGTATCGAAACCCCGCTCCTTCAAGTGTTCCTTGAGATCGTGCTGGTTGCTCACCTTATTACTGCGAATAACGTCGGCAATGATGCTAAGGCGGTTCTGGTCGAGCATGGCTGACACCTATATGCGTATCATGTGCATAAATAGAGTTAACATACGCATAACTACACCATTATGCAGCTGGGCCCAACAAAAAAATGGGGGACGCACCAGAATTTTTTTGGGACACTTCATAAATTGTCGGGAATGGAGCCCTCGGGGGGCTCGCCCGCAAGGCTTTGAGAGCAGCAAGTACTCGAAAAGAATGATTAAAATAGAGAAGTCAAAGTTAAGGGGCGGAAAGCGCCGCCATGCGGAAAGCCAGGTTTGACCTTGCCGCCCGTATGCGCATAACTGTAATTATATGCGTTCCATGGGAATAGAGCGGAATATTCAGGGAGTCGAGAATACAATGAGTTTTTCAAACAAGGCGTCGGGCATTTTTGGTCAATTCGAGTGGACGGATAAAAGTTTTCTGACCAATCTCCTGGCCCTTCTCTGTTTTTTGCTGGGTTTCGTGAGTCCGATTTGGGGTCCGCAGCTGAAAGCCATCGGCTCCTATGCGCTGTCCGGCGCGATCACCAACTGGCTTGCGATTTATATGCTCTTCGAACGCATACCGGGGCTTTATGGTTCGGGCATCATTCCCCTCAAGTTCGAGGAATTCAAACGCGGCATCCGTAAGCTCATCATGAAAGAGTTTTTCACCCAGGAAAATCTGGAGCGCTTTTTGGGCAACCAGGCGGCGCGTGCCATCGAAGCGGATGTCATCATCAATGCCATTGATCAGGACATCCTTTTCGAAAAGCTCATGGCCGCCGTGCAGAGTTCGCCCTTCGGTCCCATGCTGGCGATGTTCGGCGGCATGGACTCGGTGAAGAAAACCCTGCGCCCTACCTTTGAAACCAAAATGCACGAAGCCATCCGCGAAATCGTCGTGTCTCCCAAATTCGGCGAGATCCTTCATAAAGTTCTGGCCAAGGATTTTTCCGCTCCAGGATTGATGGACAAGATCGAACAGGTGGTGCAAGCTCGCCTGGAAGAGCTTACGCCGCAGATGGTGAAGGATATTATCCAGGATATGATTCGCTCCCATCTCGGCTGGCTGGTCGTTTGGGGCGGAGTATTTGGAGCTGCTCTGGGACTGGCTGCAAGCTTCCTGCAGTAAAACGAGCATGCCATGTCACGTTTTTTAGCCCTCTTCAGCCTTACTGTCTTCGCGCTCAGCCTTCTGACCGCATTAAGGTGGCGAGTGATGTCGCGACTGCTCGGCGGTCTTGCTCTGCAGTATCGTCTTCATCATAAGCTGGGGCTGATAACGGGAGTGGCTTTCACTCTTCATGTGCTGGCGGAAATCCTTCAAACACCGCCGGATTTCATCCAGGATCTGATTATCACCCGCGACCCGCCGCTACTCGCCGGCTGGGCTGCCATCCTGCTTTTCTGTGTGGCCCTCGTTTTCAGCTATCGGCAAACCCTCCGCTTTCAGAGCTGGCGTCTTTGGCATTTTCTTTTTCCCCTGGCCTTCCTTGCCGCGTCTTATCACGGCCTTGTCTTCGCACGGGATGACGCCTGGGATCAGGGACTTCTCTATACCGCTCTCAGCATGGGTGGACTCAGTCTTGGCTTTTTGCTCCTTGGCCATATTTGGAATCCCAGGGCGCAGCGCTATCGGATTCAGGCTCTTGATAAAGTCAGCGCCAGCGTGTGGGAACTCACGCTTGAGCCCAAGGACCGGCGTCGGAAGCAGCAGCCCTGCCGCGCCGGCCAAATCATTTACCTGCGTTTTTTGAGCCGCGGATTCAGTCGCGCGCTGCATCCTTTTTCTGTCGCGTCCTGCCGTTTGGAACCTTACCTGCGGCTCTATATCAAAAATCTGGGACGTGACACTTCGCATCTTCAGGATCTCAAGAGCGGCCATGAGGTCGAGGTCCTTGGACCCTTTGTGGAATTGAAATTGAACCTCGATCGGCCCCAGATCTGGATCGGCGGGGGCATTGGGATCGCGCCGTTCCTCGGCTTTCTGCACTGTACCCAGACGCTGGACACACCGCCAATTCATATTCTCCATTATGTCAGTCGGGGTGAAGACATAATTCAGGGCAGCGAAATCGCCCGCGTTCAGGAAACAACGCCTCATTTAGTCTGGCATAATATGGTGGATAAAAAGGGGCATAGACCCGATTGGGAGCGTCTCGATGCCCTCTTGAAAAGCCTTTCGAAGCCGCGCATTGTCATCTGTGGGCCCAATCTTTTCATGCGGATGCTGCGTGAGCATCTCAAGGGCCAGGGTGTTTCATCCCAGGACATCACTACGGAGGAATTCAATCCATGAAAACGCGCCGCATTTTGTCGATGCTGCTCATGCTGCTCCTGGGACAGGGTCGCGTGCTGGCGGCAGAAGACCAGCTGTTCACGCATGAGACGGTCAGCAAGCATAACGTGAAAACAGATTGCTGGATTATCATCGACGGATCGGTCTATGACATCACCGCAGCGCTCAAGGATCATCTGCGTTATAAGTACGAATTGGATCCCTGGTGTGGCAAGGAAGCGACCCAGGCCTGGGAAACCAAAGACGGCAAGGGCAAGGCGCACAGCCGGAAAGCCCAGCTCATGCTGAAAAATCTGCACAAGGGCAGGATCGTATCCCCCTAGGGCGCGGGGGCCGACAGTGACAGAACCTTAGTCAGCGCTGGAAGCAGAACTCTGCAGCGTGTTCGGGCAGAGCGTATCGATCACAAAACGCAGCGTGCGGGCTTCGACGCTTTGATTGATGATGAATTCGCCGGTCGCGCTGTTTTCGTAGGTAAGTCCCACATAGCTCACCGAATCATTCGAGTTGATGATATTGCCGAAGTGACGAACTGAAGAGCCGTCTGCATGACCCGCGACCTTCACCTGAGTTCCCTTGCTGGCTTTCTGCAAAAGACCCTGAACATCTCCCTGAAGGCTGTTCGACGACGTCGTTACGCTTTGCAGACCGCTGGCGAATTTTGTGGTGAGCACGACGCGATCGGCGAAGATTTCACATTTCTCGGCTTTCGCGAATTCAGGCAGCACAAAACCCGTCTTGGTTTCCTTGACGAGGATGGGACCGATGTAACGGGCTTGGGCCATAGTACTGAGAGCGAGCGAACCAAGCAGTGCGGACACGAACATGGCTTTCATCATGATGAATTCCTCCAAAGATAAAAGCCATATCTAGAATAGGTTCTGGCGAAGGTCCACTGAAGATTGAGCAGCCTTTGATCAGGCTGCCTCGTCCGTGGAATGCTCGGGAAACGTACAAGGATCAGGCGGCGAGTATGGGTGTTTCGAGCGAGATTTTAAGCTCCGGCAGCGTCACGCGGATGCCATGCGCGGTCTGTTTGATTTCCAGCTGATAACCTTCGATAACTAAGACTTCTGTACCCTTGGCCAGAAGGTTGGCCGGCGACAGGCGCACGATGCTGCCGCCCTGAAAGCGGAGGCAGAGTTCACCCGGCTCATCCCATTCCGCGGCTTCCAGACTGCGGCGATGCTGGCTGCGCGGCATCTCGCTGTTGCTCACCGTCGTCTGATGGACATCGGGATAATGAACGCGTGTGGCACTGGGCACCGTTGTGCTGGTGGATGGCTTTTTCAGAGTGCTGGCCTCCAGCTCGTCCACGCCTTCCAAACGGCGATTCATCGTCTGATGATGCAAAGGCATATCATCATCAAGGTCAAAGTCATCATGCAAAGCCGGATCGTCATCAGTCATCACACCGGAACGAATCTGGGCGATCACATCATATTGTTTGTTCGAACCAGCCGGTTCATTCAGGCGATAGATGGCATCACCCGGTTGCAGCTCGTGGCCCTGGCTTGAAAGATGGGCCGCGAAATTTACCGAAGGATCCAGATCCATGCTGAAAGAAAGGCAGAAGAATTGATGCTCGCAGCTGAACCAGAGTTTGACGTTTTCGGAACGGGTGGCATAACTCTCGAAGATCTCCTCGCTGGCTTCGATGACCGAAGGCGGGTTAAGCTTCAGGGTGACGCCCAGGGGCAACAGTTTATTTTTAAGACGGCCAATGATGAGGTTACTCATCTCGCCGAGCCAATCCTGAAGAAGCGAGAGGCGCGCAGGGTCATCCGGATCAAAGCTGGGATGCGAACGTTCCAGGAAAGCGACGTCACAGCCCATGACGGCTGTCCCGTGCATGTTGTCGCTTTGAAAGCTCATGATGCTGACCATGATCGGATCCGGCCAGTGAACCATATCGCTGCCCGAACTGTCCTCGATGCGGCTGAGTCCGACCTGCGGCAGGGTTTGCTGCATGGCTTCCTGAACAAAAGACTCAAAGGCTTTCAATTGCTCGGTATTCACCGTTGACCCTCACTCTATTCCTGCAGGTCTTTTCGGAACCTGGGCGGGGATCCTTAGACCAAGCGCCGCCGGGCCGCAACCCTTGACGTGGCAAGGCCTTTGAAGGACAAAAAAAAGGGCTCCGTTTTATCGGAGCCCCAACTGTTGCGATTAGATAGTCCATTCGCCCTTAGGCGGTGATGGATTCTGGTCTTGCGATTTCCGAGTGGCCACGCATGGCACTGTCCGAAGGCTTCAGCGTTTCGCAGACGATTTCCTGCAGCTGATAGCTGATGAGCGACTTGGGAACCCAGAAGATGGTGGCCAGTTCGCTGATCACGTTGCGACGGGTATCGAGTTTGCTGAGTTCCGCCTGCAGCATGGAGCGAGGCAGAAGGAGATTGGCAACGAAGACCTGCTCCTCATAGGCCACGAGGTCGCCCTGCATGGGACCGAATTCGGGGAAACGGCCGCGCTCACCTTCAAAGATGATGCGCGCAAGGTCTTTGACCATCGACATGCGGGTCTGGGCTTTCAGCTCGCCTTTTTTATACTGAATGCAGTATTGGCCAGCTTTCACGCGCAGGATGCGGCTCAGTTTATCGAGCATATCCACGGGCTGCGTGCTGATGAAGGCGAAGGTTCGCATCACTTCAGGCAGATAAAGAGGAGGAGTTTGGAACTCGCACTCCTGCTGAATACGCTGAGTGAATTCAACAACGCGCTCCCGAGCCGCTTTCAGTTGTTCGGGATTCACTTTTTGAATTTGTTCTTTGAGCGCACGAAAGCTCTTCGCTTCCTGATACTCGAAGAAGGCCTCATCCAGATCAGCGGTTCCGCTGGTGATATCGTGAATGAGTGTGGTTTCAACGCTCAAGGCATCGGCGAGTTTCGCTAGCGCGAAAACTGAGCGGACGTTTTTCTCCCCGCGTTTCCAGTGACTACAATCCGAGGGATTGAAATTCAGGATGGAACCCACCTCCTGGTCCCGAACCTTGGTCCCTTTTTGGTGCATCATCACTTTCTGACAAAACTTAAACAGTTGCACCGAGTGGGGGAATTTCACAGCTCCCGAGCGCTTCATGGCTTTTCCTCCGACGTCCTCGAGGACGCTGGCCAAGTCATTCATTTACTTTTAAAAAGGCTTATAACAACTATACATACCACATCTTGAGACTGTCAAGGATGCCCGGTCAGGAATCCCCAGAGCCCTTGACTGAGGCGGAACGTGGAGGCTCAGAGTCATGGCTGAAATTGTGCAAGCACGTTTCACCGAGGGTCGCACCGGATACGAAACGGAAGAAGAGCCAGTAGCAGCCGAATACAACGTAAACGCCAATCATGAGCGCAAGCCCATGAACCTGTCTCAAAACCTGCACAGGAGCAGCATCCAGAAGGATTTTGGGGTGCAGGGACATGTTCGCTGGATCTATGACGAACCCAAGCACGATAAAACCCAGCCCCAGGCAGAGCCCAACAAAACCAAGATCAACGCAGTGGGAGAGCAGGAGGAAGAGCCAACGACGCATCGAGGCCTGAGGCCTGTCGGCCATGGCTATCATGGGTTGCTCGGGATTCGGAATGGGTGGTACAGGGCTCGTTTGCAAAGATGCCGCAGGCATTTCACTGGGTGTCGGATAATTCATAGGGGCAGCCGCAGGTGTCGCTTTGGTCTTTAGATTTTTTGCAGGCGTCGTTTCGGGCTGCATGGGGGCATGCGCCAGCTGCGGGTAAAGGCTGCGTCCCTGGCTGCTTTCACGCTTGACGAGCCCCAATCCCAAAGGTTCGGCGAGCACGCGAATGTTTTCCGTTTTGAGCTCGCTCCGAAACCGGAAGAGTTCAAATTTCATCTCGTCGTCCCAGAGGGGGTGACGAGGAGTGGATGTTGAGGGCTGCCGAGGGGACGACGGCTGCTCAAATGAGGATGGCTGCCGTGGGGACGACGGCTCAAATGACGACGACGGCCGTGGGGACGATGGCTGCTGCATCGAGAAACCCTTTCGCTGAAGCTTTGTTCCCATTGTAGTCGAAAGCGGGGGTTGCTGGGCAGTCCTGGGGGTGGACACAGGAGGTCATCGGTTATGGTAAGTATGATCTATACAGACCCAGCCTTAAGCGATGCGAGCGGTTTTTCCGTCCGGGTCTTATCATAAAGGTCGGCCGCCTGCTGGCGCTTGACCCTGTTCTCATCGACATCGGTGGTTTTGACGCCATTAGGGGTTAGAATATTCTTGATCGTTTGAACAGCAGCCTGAAAATCCTTGTCCGGCAGCGTCAAAAGCTTATCGCGGATAGCCAGAACTTCCGACGATCGACGGCTGTGACTCTGACGATCCAAACTATCGCGTTCCACAGCATCGAAATAGTACTGCAGTTCGCTGACGTCGATCATTTGCGATTTGGATGCGCCCGACATGGATCACGATCCTCCTGCCTCATTTATCGAACGACGAGCCGGAAACTTGAGGCTAAACTCAAGCGATGCAATGGACAGGCTCCGCTTGCGTCTTGTATAAGGGTGGTCTGGTCGTTTTTGCCCAGATAATATGACAATGTTTTTGGTGCCTTAGGGAGTTATCGTGCGCGAGATCCATCTCCTCAACACACTTACCGGAAAAAAAGAAAAGCTGGAAACACTCGAGCCGAATCACGTCAGGATGTATGCCTGTGGTGTGACTGTCTACGACAATTGTCATATTGGCCATGCAATGCAAGCCGTCTACTTCGATGTCATCCGCAGCTATCTGGAATACTGCGGCTACCGCGTGACCTATGTGCGAAATTATACGGACGTCGATGACAAGATCATCAACCGCGCGAAGGAACGGAATATCACACCGAAGGCTCTGGTCGATGCGATGATCGCCTCGTCCGAAGAGGACATGGGTCTTCTGGGCGTCAGGCCCGCGAACCATGAGCCGCGCGTTTCCGAATCCATTCCCCAGATCATCGCCATGATCCAGGCCCTCGTGCAGAAGGGTTATGCCTATGCGAACGCGGAAGGCGATGTCTATTACCGCGTGCTGAAGAAGAGTGATTACGGCAAGCTTTCGAATCGGAAGATCGACGAACTCCGCGTCGGCACCCGCGACCTCGCGGCCTGCGACAAGGAATTCGATATGGATTTCGCGCTCTGGAAAAGCGATGACACGCCCGGCGCATCATGGGACAGCCCCTGGGGTCGTGGACGCCCCGGCTGGCACATCGAATGCAGTGCGATGGCGAAGATGTTTCTGGGCGCGACCTTTGATATCCATGGCGGCGGACGCGACCTTGTGTTCCCGCATCACGAAAATGAAATAGCCCAATCGGAAGCCGCCAACGGCTGCAGCTACGCGCGCTACTGGATGCATTCGGGGCTTTTGACCATCAATAAACAGAAGATGTCGAAGAGCCTCGGCAACCACATCTTCATCAAGGATTTCGTGGCCCGTTTTCCTGGTGAAGTGCTGCGCCTCGCTTATCTGCAGTTCCATTACACCTCGAACGTGGATTTTTCCGAGGCGGTGTTCCGCCAGGCAGCCCGACGCCTCCTCTATTTTTATGAAAGCCTTCAGGACCTGGATCGCCTCGCTGCGGATGCACCGGCCCAGGAAAAACTTTTGCCCGGCTTTGATCCCAAAGCGATAGCCGACGCCTTCCATCGCGAGATGAGCAATGACTTCGGAACGGTCGGCGCCCTTCGGGAACTTCTGCTCGGCTTCCGTCGCGCCAATGAACTGCAGAAAGGCAAGAAGTCGCCTTCCAAAAGTTATACAGCCAAAGCCTATGCTGCGACGCTGCGCGAACTCTTCCAGGTCTTCGGACTTCTGAAAATGGAGCCTCAGGCCTTTATTTCCCAGCTGAAATCGCAGATCCTGAAAGAGATGAACGTCGCGGAGAGCGAAGTCAACCGTCTGGTCGCGGCGCGCAATGAAGCCCGGCAGAACAAGGATTGGGCCAAGGCCGATGCTGTTCGCCAGGATTTGCTGGCGCTGAACATCGAAGTGATGGATGCTCCCGAAGGCACGCGTTGGACAATCCTTTGGAAAGATGATGAGGCCTAAGGCATGGCACAGCTCCTGATCAGGAATTGCGGGCAACTCGTAACGCTGGCTCCCCTCGCCCAGGATAAGCGTTTCACGCGCATCAAAGCCGATGACCTCGGCGCCTTGAATCAGGGCTGGCTGGCGATCGCGGATGGAAAGATCCAGGACCTCGGCAGTGGCCAGATCCCGGAACGCTACGAGCGCTGGCCGCAGCTGGATGCCCGCGGCGCCCTGGTCACGCCGGGTTTGATTGATTGTCATACGCATCCTATTTTCGGTGGGGACCGCACCCATGAATTCGCTCTGCGACTGAGCGGGGCCACATATCAGGACATCGCGGCCCGCGGCGGCGGCATCAAATATTCGATTCGCAGCACGCGAGCCGCTGATGATGATCTTCTCCTGCAAAAAACCCTGGCGCAGCTTTGGGTTTTTCTGCGCAATGGCGTCACCACGGTGGAAGCGAAAACCGGATACGGACAATCGGTGGCGGAAGAGCTGCGGCTTTTGAAAATCCTGCGCAAAGTCGGGGCCGCCAGCCCTCAGACCGTGGTGGTCACCTGTCTTGCCTTGCACGATCTTCCTGCCGATGTCCCCGATAAATCGGAATACGTGAAGACGATGCGCGATCAGCTTCTGCCTGAACTCGCTCGCACCGGACTCGCGGACTGGGTCGATGCCTTTGTCGAGGACGGCTACTTTTCCGTCGCTGATGTGGAGAGCTTCGCCCAGAAAGCCAGGTCCCTTGGCCTAAACCTGCGGGTCCACGCTGATGAATTCAACGACAGCGGCGCGGCTTTTGCAGCGGCCAGGTGGGGTGCGGCCAGCGCGGATCACGTACAGGCCGCCAGTGACACAGGCATTCGGGCCATGGCGGACGCGGGAACAGTCGCTGTGCTTTTACCGGGCACATCCTTTTATACAAAGATCGCTTATGCCAAGGCCTCACGTTATCGCGATGCCGATTGTCCCATCGCGGTGGCCAGTGATTTCAATCCCGGATCCTGCTTCATCGGCAATCTGCCTTTCGCAGCCGGCCTTGCCGCGCTTTACTGCGGACTCAGCGCCGCGGAAGCTCTGGTGGCCGTCACATGGAATGCAGCCCGCGCCCTGCGCCTGGAACATAAAAAAGGCGCTCTGGTGAAAGGCTATGATGCGGATATCGTGGTCCACGGCGTCAGTTCAGTCGAACAGTGGATCGCCCATTTTGGTCAAACAAAGCCCAAGGAAGTCGTGATCGGCGGCCAACGTTTGACGTGAAGAGGGGAGCAGCGCTCGGGAATGTGGGAAGAAATCTGGGAAGGAATTCAGGCGGAATTTTCGGATCTGCCCAGCATCGAAAGCGCCACGCGCCTTTTCGTACGCCTTATGCTCGGGGCTGTCCTGGGCGGACTCATCGGGTATGAAAGGGAATGGCGAGGCAAGGATGCGGGTCTCAGGACCCATATGCTCGTCTGTTTGGGCACAGCCTTTGTCGTGGCGGCTGCCGAGCAGGCACGCATGCCTTTCGCCGATATCAGCCGCATCATTCAGGGCGTCATGGCCGGCATCGGTTTTGTCGGGGCGGGTGCCATCCTCAAACGCACCGATAAGAGCAAGATCGAAGGCCTCACAACGGCAGCCGCTGTCTGGTTTACCGCCACCATTGGAATTGTCGTGGGGATGGGAAGGGAAGCCAGCGCGGTGATTGGAACTGTCTTCGCCTTGAGTGTATTGGCCCTTATTCCTGAGTCGAAGCGTTCGTCCTAAAATTCACCAGGCGCGCGCCTTCAAAGACCTGCCTAAAAGTTTTCACACCTTCGAATTTCGAAGAATCCGTTGGACTTTCCTATGAAAAACCATGAATAACTGCTTCGACGGTGTGTCTTCCCTTTGCATGATTCCTCGACAAAGGCGGCCCATGAAGAGTGATGCTGTGCATGAATTATCGCGCAATTATTTGCCGATTGCGATCTGCCTCCTGGATGCATCGGGCGTCATCCACGACCTCAACTCCACCGCTGCTGAACTTCTGGGGAAAAGTCAGCAGTCTCTGCTGCACAAGACTCTCGACCAATTTCTAGCGCTTGAAGATCAGGACGCATTCCGCCAATGGTTTTCCCAGCTGGGATCGGTCGGCATGCCTCCGCGCGAATTCAGGATTCAAAGAAGCGACCGGCCTGCGAATCCCGTCCAGTTTGATGCCGGCCGAGGCACAGCGGGCTCAGCCGAGCATCCTCTTTATTTCGTTGTCATGATGGAATCCCTGACGCTCCGATCCGCTCTGACCCACAAATCGTCGCTGGTTTTTCAATCAGCCCTGCTTGACTCGATCGGTGAAGCCGTCATCGCCACGGATCTGCCGGGGCGCATCCTTTACTGGAATAAAGCCGCGGAAGCGATTTACGGTTGGAAGGTCGACGAGGTCCTGGGCCTTAACATTATCAACATCACCACCGTCGAGGAAAACAAGGAACTCGGTCTTGAAATCATGGCAGCGCTTCAGGAGGGGAAAAGCTGGAGCGGTGAATTCCTGGTCAGACATCGCGATGGTCATCATTTCCTCGTCCATGTCACCGACACCTGCCTGCGCGATCGGAATGGTGAACTCTCCGTAATCATCGGCGTGTCGTCGGATCTGACCAAACGAAAGCAGCTGGAGGAACAGAAGAGACAGCTGGAGGCCGAGCTTTACGAACAGAAAAGACGGATGGAGGCTGAACTTTACGAACAGAAGCTCGCGATGATGGACGCCGAAAAAGTCCATCTGCAAGAGGCCAGTCGTTTCAAATCAGAATTCATTGCCAACATGAGCCATGAAATCCGCACGCCTTTGGCCGTCATCCGCGGCTATGCGGAAATCCTCGCGGAAGAGGGGAATGGTCCCGGAGCGAGTGAGCGTATTCAATCCATACTGCGGGCCAGTCGGCAGGTGGAAATCCTGGTGAATGACATCCTCGATATATCCAAGATCGAGGCCGGGAAAATGGACGTCGAGCTGCTGCCGACCGACGTCGCCACGATTTTGAACGACATCAAGGATATGCTGGAAATCAAGGCCATCGAAAGAAACGTCAAACTTCAGATCCAGCTGGGCAGCAGCGTGCCCCGGCTGATTCAGACCGACCCCATTCGCCTGAAGCAGATCCTGCTGAATCTGATCGGCAATGCGATCAAGTTTACTCATCAGGGAGAGGTGAGCATCCAGGTGAGCATGCTCCCCTCCGCTGCGCATCCGCTGCTTTCCTTCCGAATACGCGACACCGGGATCGGGATGACCCCCGAGCAGAGTCAGAAAATTTTTGGGGCCTATAGCCAGGCGGATCCCTCGATCACCCGCAAATATGGGGGCACGGGCCTTGGGCTTTCCCTGTCTTTGAAGCTGGCGAAACTCCTGGGCGGCGATCTCGTGCTTGAAGAAAGCGCGCCGGGCCGCGGCTCCATCTTTCATTTAACCATTCATGCCGGGGCGGCGATGGAACGTCTGGTGATTCAACCTTTGAAGGATGCGAGCGGCAGTCCCAACAAAAAGCTAACGCGACCTGAGGTCCTGCTTTCCGGTCTGCGGGTGCTCGTGGCCGAGGATGCGGCCGATATCAGGGCGATCGTATGCCAGATCCTGCAGAAGCAAAGGGCGATCGTGATCGAAGCGGTCAATGGCGAGGAGGCCGTGCAGCTGGTGCGGGACAATAGCTTCGATGCCGTCCTCATGGATCTGCAGATGCCGGTTTGTGATGGATTTCAGGCTACGCGCAGGCTGCGCGCCGAGGGCTACGCAGTGCCTATTTTCGCCCTGACGGCCCATGCCATGGCCGGAGAGCGCGAACGTTGCCTCGCGGCTGGATTCAGCGGTTATTTGACCAAGCCCATTAATTTCAAGGAAATGATCAGCGTCCTGAGTCAGCTGCGAAATATTTCCCAGGACGCCCTGCAATCCAATGGGCGCTGACGCTTCAGAGCGGAGCGGCCTCATCATGCTGCGGGCTGGGCTGCAGGGCTGAACTGTTCGGTGCGCGGGTCAGTTCGGTGAGCATTTCCTCGGCCCCCTCACAGACCGCCGTCGCTCCTTCAAAATCTTCATCTGACCAGCCGCCGGAGCGTACAGCGATGATGCTGACTCCGGCCTTCTGCGCGGCTTCGATATCATAGGGCGTATCCCCGATCATGACGGCATTGGCGGCACTGACTCCCAGTTTTTTCAGAGCTGCCTGAATAATATCAGGATCGGGTTTGGAACGATCCGCATCATCCGCCGCGGTCATATCCGGAAAACAATCCTGCAGTCCCGCGCTCTGAAGAATCGCCTGAAGTTCGTCTTTGCTGGCCGAGGTGGCGATGATGATTTTCTTTTTCTGCGCCACGAGGCACTGAAGCAGCTCGCGCACCTTGGGAAAGGCTTTGATGCGCGGGGCATAATGCTCCATGAAAATTTTCGTGCGCGCCTCCGCGATGCGCTGCCCCTCGTCACTGTCGGCGGCAATGCCGGTCAGCTCGGGCAGCAGCTTGTCCCCACCCTTGCCGATCAACGGCCATACCTGCTCAGCGGTGACATCATGCCCGAAACGCTCCAGCACTTCGGCCCAGGCACTGGCATGCAGCTCGTTACTATTGACCAGGGTGCCATCCACATCAAAAAGCACGGCCTCTTTCTCGGACACTAAATTCTTTAAGTTCTGACCCATGTGTGACCTCCGAATGTCAAATCGCCAAGCAGCTCCGTCCGCTCGCGTTGCAAATTATATGCGCGGAACCGGCGGCTGTCCCCCTGGTGAAAAGGACCATCGGTCATCAGCTGTATATTATGGAACACGGATGTAGCCATGAATTCCCGGGTCATCTCTCTTGAATTCATGGGAATCATTGGAAAAAATCATGGCCCAGGGTTTGCTCCAGCTTGCTGGCGAGTGTTTCGCACCCCGGCATCATCAAGGAGAAGACCATGACTCGTCAGTTTGCAACTCTGTCCATCCTCGCCCTCAGTAGCTTCGCAGCGGCCCAGGCCTTTGCCGACGGCGTCGCGATCAAACCCAAAGTGATTCACAGCCAGGTCCAGACCGACGCAGAAGCTTACCGCGTGGGACCGCTCAGCCGGCCCTTGAACGGCACTTCGGATGAATCCATCACAGGTCTCGGTTTCGGTGTGGACTTTGATTTTAAGCTCGATGACCGCGCCCGCTTCGGCAGTGAAATCGCCGTGACCAACTACGAAGAGGATGACACCAAGGCCTCGGACATGGGGATTTCAGGATACTTCGCCTATGATTTTATTTCGCAAAGCAACATGACATTCTACGGCAAGGGCGGCCTCAGCCTTCACCAGTTCGCCTTCGAGGATTTCAACTCGGCCTCGCTTCTGAACGGTGACATCGGCGCCGGCCTCACCTTCGCCTTGGCTGACAACCTGGATCTGGGCGGCGAATACCGCTACAGCACGACTCTGGGCAAAGGCGATATGAGCACGGAAGATTCCGACGATATCGAGCTGAAGGACGTTTCCATCGAACGCAATGACCTCTCGGCCTTCCTCTCGTTCAAGTTCTAATCCCTTTTTCCAGCTGGCAGGGGCGGAGGACCCGCTTCTGCCGGCTGATATTTCTTCAGGATCCGCTCGATCCGCCCGCTTTTTTTCAGCCCTCTTATAAAGGCCTGCAGCCTCTCGAACGGAACCGGCAGCTTCTTCGAAACCGCCCAGGAAATTTCCGTTCCCGTATTCTTAAGATCGACGGCCCGCAGGAGCGCGGCGCGCTTATCCATTTTTTGAAAATAACGAAACGATATATCGTGCACGATGTAGGCATCAATGCGTCGATTCAAAAGCATATCCACGCTTTGATCGGCTCTTTGGACATCCGCCCTGAAGGTCGCTCCCGATCGAAAATAGGGCTCCACATAAGGATAGTGATAGCCAAGGATGGTCCCGATGCGCAGGCCCTTCAGATCACCCGGACCCTGATAGTTGAGTGTGCTGCTGGCCTGCATCACCAAAAGCTCCCGCATCATGAACAGCGGTTCCGTCCAATCCCCGGTAAAATCCTTGGAAAGCCAATGAGGATGGGCCACGGGAGCTATGTGGATTTCGCCGCTTTCAAGCCCCGCCTCGACCCTTTTGCGGGGCAGATCCACATAGTGAATGCTAACGCCCAATTCAAGGCCCAGCTCATCAAAAATATCTTTCACAAGACCGGCCCGCAGGACGCCTTTTTCATAGATCGTGTAGGGCTCGGAAAGGTAGGCGGACGCGGAAATCCGCAGTTCCTTGGCCTGAAGCGGAGTCGCGACACCTGACAGCATGATCAGCATCATGAATAACCGGGACATAAGAACCTCAAACTGTGTCGGCGGAATTATGTAGCGCACTTCGCTCAGTTGTTCATCCTCCTCTCTTCCTATATGGATGAAAGGGAAAAATGCGAATGCGAATCAAGAGGAGTCCCCAATGAAACACGCCTTATCACGCCTGATCCTGAGTGGTTTGTTCCTGTTTCCTCTCACAGCCTCTGCGGCCACCTTGAATATCAAGGGCAAAACGTTTGCAGTGAATATTCCTGACGGTACCAGCATAGAATCTTTGAACACCGAGATGCAAGGGCCACGTTTCATGGCCTTTGCTCAGAATGGTGATCTCCTGGTCGGATCCAAGTCCGGCATCGTCTATCGCCTGAAAGCACCCTATCAAAAAGCGGAAGAGGCGATCCGTTTCGGAGGCTATCCGCACAGCGTGGCTTTTAGGCAGACTGAGGCTGGCGAAGAAATATGGCTCGCAGAAACCAATGGACTTTATCGCGCGCTCTATCAAGCCGGCCGCTTCTATACCAAAAATGATTTCACTCTGGTCGAGGCCTTGCCGGGAGGTGGCGGGCATAACAGTCGCACTGTAGCGGTCGGTCCCGATAATCGCGTGTATGTAGCCTACGGCATCACCGGCAACTGCTCGGATGAATATCTCAGCCCCGACTATCCATTCAATCGCCGCCGCGGTGGAATCATGGTCCTTGATGAAAGCGGAGCCAAGCCCGTCCTCAAACCATTCGCAAGCGGTCTGCGCAATCCCATCGGCCTGGATTGGGATCCCGCTTCCGGGATCCTTTATGCCAGCAACAACGGGCCGGATCACCAGGGCTTTGATGAACCCAAGGAAGTTTTTGTGGCCGTGGAAGACGGTGATTTCTTCGGAATGCCCTGGTTTCAAACTGTTCGCGGCAAAATCACCCGTGACAGTTGTATCAGCAGCAATCCACCGCGTCCCATCAGTGAGGTGAAGAGTCCGGCCGCGTTTCTGCCCGCGCGCAGTGCGCCGATGGCTGTGGCCTTTCCCAAAGCAAAGGATTTCAATGGACGCTTCGCGGGTCAGGCCTTTGTTGCCGTGCATGGATCCTGGGGGACGCCGCCCAGTGGATCCGCCATCGGTGATGCGGCCGGACGTCGTGAACCTCGCATCGTTTCCATTCGACTGGGAGCCAATGCCGCAGCCTCGGCCACGGAAAACCTCATCCATGGTTTTCAGGATGAAAGGACCGGAAATCGCTGGGCGCGGCCTGTGGGGCTCGCCTTTGGACCTGACGGAGCGCTTTATTTTACGAGTGATGCCGGCAATCAGGGACTTTTCCGCCTGAAAGCCGCGCGCTAGGATGCGCGATTTTTCCGAGCGTCCTGAATCCGAATCGCCAGGAAGGTACAGTCATCCTGAAGGCTCTCGCCTGCTGTGGTTTTTTGAACGAGCTCGCTGATGTTCTGCGTGATCACCTGCGGTTCGGACTGCTGAGCCAGGATTTGGGCAATGCTTTTCCAGCGGATGGGCTTTTTGCGGAACGCGTGATTCTCCAAAAGGCCATCGGTAAAGATGAAAAGGACATCGCCCTCTTCCATCCTGAATTCCTTGCCCAAGGTGATCAAGTCTTTGGATCCAAGGAGCGAGCCCGGTTCCAGCCGGGCCTTCACCTTGCCTTTCGACGCGACACAGATATGCGTGTGACCACAGTTCACGTAGGCTGCCTGCAGGCTTTCGCGATCGATGACGATCAAGGCCATGGTCATCATCTCACCCGCCGCCTGGCCGGTTTTCAAAACAACACGATTCAATTCCTCGGCAATGGCATGCAGGGAATCCAGGAGAGGTCGCGACTGATCCGCGATCATATGCACGGCAACTTCAGCTGCACCGGCGACCGCCCCGGTGACAAGGGCCGAGGGAATGCCATGACCCGTGACATCGCCGATCAGGATATAGGAACGCTTGTTTTTTGGATCATCGAAGAGGCCATACCAGTCGCCGCCGGTGATATCCGCGGACCTGTAGTAGCTTGAGTAGGTGAGGCCCGGAATATCCGCCTTGTCAAAGATCAGGGACTTTTGCACGCATTCCGCGGCATCCAGTTGAGCGGTCAGCTGCGATTGCTTCCGAATCAAAGTCTTCATGCGGTCCGCCAGGGCCAGGGAAAGAAGGATGGATTCCAAGGCCGATCCATAATAGATGGCGTTCGTGGTCAGGGCATTCGCGGGCAAAACACCCCTGAGGGCCAGGACATAGACCAGCACCGATCCCAAAAGGGGAATCCAGGCCAATAGATAAAAGCGCGCGGCTCGCGAGGATTTACGCAGCATCATCACGCCGATCGCGATCAGAAGGATCGGGAACAGAAATGAGGTCAGCGACGCCATCTGGATAGCGCTGCTGTAATCATGGCTTAAAAAAGCTGTCATGCTCAGCATCAAAAGGACGACGAAGACCGTCTGAAGAAGACGCGTCATGCGTCGGCTGCGCTGCTTCACTTCCAAGAAACCCAGCGTGAAAAGCAGCGCGAAAAACATAGGCAGATAGGTTCCGAAGGCCAGCATACGGTTGGCGAGCCAGGTGTTCTGATGCCAGAGATACTGCGTTCCAAACCCTTCATAAAGGGCCTGCATCACGCCCATGGCCAGGATATAGAGGACATAGAATAGATAGTTGCGATCGCGCAGGGACACATAGACGATAAAATTATAGAGCGTCAGAACCAGAATCAGACCCGCATAGGCCCCCAAACCATAAGCGCGGGCAAGAGCGTTTTCATAGAACGCAGGCACGGTCGTCAGGTTCAGCGGCAGCACCAGAGCGTCTTCACCCTTTACGCGCAGATAATAGGGAATGGTCTGACCTGGCGGGACCTTCAGAAAAAAAGTGGGATAACGAAAGGCCTTGGGCTGCGGGCTCGGCAGGGTATCTCCCAAAGTTTCTTCTGTTCCTGGACCATAGAGAGTCACCCGATCAAGCCAGGAGGTGGGAATCTCAAGGACCAGCGTCTCTGAATTTCCTGAGCCCTGCGACACGTTGAAACGGAGCCAATAGATGGAGCTGGTGTAATCAAAGTTCAAAAGATCCTTGGCTTTGGGTTCAAACCTTTGACTCCGAACCTGATCCAGAGTCATCCCCTGCTCCGTGGCTGCGGGATGTTCGGCAAAAATCTCCACTTCACTCAGGGACTGGCCCGGGCTGGCGGCCGAAAGAAGCCAAAGAAATGCCAAAAATAGGAGCGAGAGAATATGCATGGTTTTGCCCAGAAGTTTCCATAATTGCCCCTTCAGGAATCGGCATAATGACGATATTTTTTCAGGAATATTTTCCTGAGGCCTTGGTGCTTCCCTGATTCGTGAGCAGCAGATCATGAAAATTAGTGGGTTCTGCCCGTGTTCAGGCAGCTTTCCCTGTCCTGGGCCCAGCGGGCCCATCGCATTCAGCGCGCCGAGGGAAGATCCAGCCGCATGGGCGCAAGGGGAGAATCTCAGAATTCAGGCAGGCGGCGACGGGTGAGCCAACGGCCCAGCATAATCGCAAATCCAAAGAGGCCCGCGATCATAAGATTGGATGAACCGACAAGGTTCTGCCAAAGATTTTGAATACGTGTGACGCGCATCTGCGGTTGACCGGCCACCAGGCCCTGGATCCCGTAATTCGCTGTCCGATGATAGAGAGGATTGAAATCCTCGTAGCGATAGCCATCATCGAAGGCAGCACCCGCTATGACGGACTGCATGGACCGCGTGATGCTGTCCAGCTGATCCATGGGGCCAACAGCATTCAGATGAATCGCGTTTTCGCGACCGAGTATGCGCACGGCATAATTCAGAGTGCGGGAACCGCCTTTGCCGAAGCCAAGTTCTTTGGCCCAGGTGATATGATGATCCGCGGCGTTATACTGGGGCTCCAGAGCCCAATCGAGGCTCGTGACCGGCGCAGCGCCCGCGGCTTTTCTCTGCTTATTCATGCGCAGATATTCCTTCCGCAGAATCTGCAGAAGATTATCCTCGTCCATCCGCGGCGCGTCCTTGTCGGGCACATGTCCATCATGCGACGCCGTGATCACGATGCCCCAGCGTGAATCCTGAGGAAAGTTCTGCGCGACGATCATACCGAGGGGATTTTGTTCCATGACATGCGCCGCGGGATTGCCCCAGTCCTTGATCATGATACGGACTGTTTCTTCCGCATCTATGAATCGAAGATTGGGATCAAGACGCATGGAGAAGTATTCATCGTCAAGGCGATAGAGCGAGGCGCCCAAAGCCACATGCGATGGAAACTGACAGCAAAGAGCCACCCAGACCAAAAAGAGCCGACGCAAAATCATCATGAGAGCATCCCTCAACAGCTACAGGTAAGAACTCTTATACAGAAGCTGTGCCAGGGCCCAAGACCTTGAAATGACTTGCGCGAGGCTGTCAAGAACCTGGACAGCCTCAGGGTGATGGGCACCCTGAGGCGAAAAACGCCGGCTCTTCAAACAGCCGCGTGAGTTTTCGTAAAAGCCATCGAGGACACATGCCATGCACGTGTCCTCGATAGAAGCCTTCATCAAGCCGATCAGGAATTAGTAGGAGATGCGAACGATGGAGTACTCTTTGGTGCCTTTTGGGACAGTGACTTCAACGGTATCACCAGGGCGGCGACCCATCAGAGCCTTGGAGAGAGGCGAACCAATCGACAGTTTATTGCGGGTAATGTCCGCTTCCAGATCGCCAACGATGCGGAAGGTTTTCTCTTCACCGCTGTCTTCATCCGTGATCGTCACATACGCACCAAACTTCACCTGATCAGGCTGATCGCCACTGAAGTCGATAATATTCGCGCGTGCAATCTGATCGTCCAGCATGGTGATGCGACCTTCGATGAAGCTCTGCTTCTCACGTGCTGCGTGATATTCAGCATTTTCTTTCAAATCACCATGCGCCCGCGCATCAGCAATCTCTTGAATCACCTTGGGTCTCTCGACGGACTTCAAGGTGTCCAACTCCGCCTTCAGCTCCTTGTAACCTTGGGGCGTGAAGGGGACGGTTTCTGTAGCCATTTTGCCACCTCTAAAAACTGTGAGTTGCCGATAAGGCAAACGTATACGACCGGGACTCCACAGTCTGGATGTTGGTGGACCTGCCAATCTTCTGGGCTTTGCCCTCGCCGTCCTGGACAACCAAGCCACCTGCCACCTGACTGTTTGGCTGTACCCAGCCGAAGAACAAAGAATAGCCCATGTAGTCGATGTGATCCGGTTGATTCACTTTCTCACTTTCGACTTCAGGCCTGGTATCATAGTTGGTAAAGATGCCGGCCCTCACGGGTATTGAGGGAGTTATATAATATTCAGTCCCTGTTGCAAAGTTGGTAACCGCCTCCCGTTTGAAATTGTCACCCTCGGCGGCCGTATTATGGATTACGTCAAAGGACCATAGAAAGACAGCTGAGGGAAACCACGCAACGCCTGCCCGAACTTCTGTCGGCAATTCCTGGAGCGGTTCTTTGCTTTTATCGTTGGTATTGGCGCGGACCGTATCACCGGGCGTGTTACCGCTTGCGATGTTGGTGCTGACGTCCCCCCCGACCTCATAATTTTCCGTGATAAGGTTACGCAGACGCATCGTCAGACCGAAGGACAGGGTCCCAACAGCATACTGGGCCCCGATTGCAGAGTCCAATCCGGAGGCTTTCAGATGGGTGCGAATATTTTGCGCCAGAAATCCTCCGGTCGTGTACTGCACGTCCTGATATTCCTGCACGAGTTCATCGATCACGATCCAGCTGAGCGCGACACCCAGGGAAAAGTTTCCGCTCATGCGTTTGGCTGCGGCCACGCCATAGCCCGTAGAGTTCGAACGGATGTTCGAGGTCCGGTGAAAGCGCTGCAGCGTGCCGATGTTTTCGATGATGTCGTCCTGATCCTTCAGCTCGGAATCCAAAGAATACATGGCAAAGGCCACAGCAAGCCCCTGCATCGTGCTATCGAGTTTCTGTAGGCCGCCGAAGAAGGGCGAGAGCGTACCGCTGCTCTCTTCGGTGAAGTCATCATTGGCTATGGTCTTTTTATAGACGGTTTTCTTCGAATAGATGGCGTTGGCTGAACCCGAGATATCGCTGCTCAGGGCAAAGCCGAGTCCGGCCGGATTATAGATCACGCCCGAGGCATCGTCGGAGATGGCGGAAAACGCGCCGCCGAGACCCATGGCCCGCTCACCCACCACAAGGTTATGGTAGTGAAACTGATCCGCCTTCGCCTGAGTTCCTAAAAAGCCGCAGCCGATGACAATCAAACTCCAGGACTTACGCATGGCTTATTCCTTTCCATCTGTTTCGTTATCGACTTGAGCTTTTTTCGCCGCCCCTTTCAGGGTTCTTTCCTTCATCACCATAAAGCGCTTTTTGCCTTTGGCTCCGATGATTTCATCCGCCTTCATCGACACCAGCACGCTTTTGATGTTGCTCACGCGCAAAGGAACAGCCGGATGCGTCTTATCCAAAACCGTCGTGGGTTCGGTCTTGGCCACGGTTTCCTTCAGGCAGTAATCCTTGGGCTTGCCGCGGCTGACTTCCATGCGGCAAAGGAAGTTGATGAGAGCCTTCGGATAATAGCCGGCACCGACCGCATAGCGCGTGCCTTCCTGATCCGCGGCAAATTCCAGTTCAGCGCCCAGGCCTTTTTCCATGATCACCGACATACCGGCCTTGGCCGCCTGCAGAATATTCAAACCCGCAGCGCTGCCCGAAAGATATTTGGCCAGGGTGGACCCCAGCTCGGATTGCTCGGGTTCGGGGCGCATGCGCGCCTTGGTTTCCTCGGGCACTTCGGTGGCCTGGGATCCGGCGGCAGCGTTCTTATCCAACTCTTCCTTGGTCATCTTATTCAGGGCATTATACATGTGCTTATGCCCGACATGAGCCACCTCATGACCCAGCACATGGGCGAGTTCCGCTTCATTCGAGGCGTTTTTTATGGCCCCGAGCGAAACGAGGATATAGCCGCCGGGACAGGCGAAGGCATTCACCGTTTCACTGTTATAGACTTCGAACATGTAACGGCGATCAGGGAAATCGCTGTATTTGGCCACGAAGTTCCCTACCTCGTTCACATAGCGCACGAGCTTTTCGTCAGGATAGGCGCCATAGAACTTCAAAAGGCGGCCCGCCATGTTTCGACCGATTTCCAGCTCGGCTCGCGCTTCATCCAATTTCTTCTGCTGCTCGGCATCCGGCTGCGTTTCCGCCTGCTCAGCTTTAGGTTGACTGCCCCACGAGCAGGAACCCAACGTGGTCAGGAAGAGTCCGAAAGCCAGGACATCGCGCGCCAATCGCCGCTTTGAACTGTTCATCGCCATTCTCCTGGGAATAGAGGACAAGCCCGCCCGCTTGATCGAAGCAAGGTTGTTCAGTCTATATTGTACCTGAGGGAAGACGTGAAAGGCAGTGGGGGAAGGGAAGAGCGGGCATGCCGCTGATCCCTTGGAAGAAATGGTATTTAGAAGTCAAGATACCAAAGGTCGTTGAAATACCCGTAATTACTCACTCCGCCGAAGATATAGACATTGCCGCTGCTATCCGGCCAGGACATGGCGTTGGACCTGGAGCCGGGAGTGAGGCTGCTGAACGTGCCCTGTGGAACATAGCCGCCGGGCAGGGATGCCCATGGGCTTTCCACACCATTGGAATTCTGTGTTAAACCCGCGAGCCAGGTCCACTGTCCGGTGAGCGGATCAAAGTTCCAGATGTCACTCAGATAGCCGGAGTTCCCCCAGTTCGTCGTGCGTCCATCACCGCCGAACATATAGAGCTTGCCGTCAGAGCTGGTCCACGTCGTGGCTGCAAAGCGCGAGGCGGGCCAGATTATGTTGGAGCTGACCGAACGCATCCCACTGACCATGGTTCCGTTGATAAAATCCGGACCGCCAAAGCGAGTCCAGGTATTGGTGGCTGAATTATAGGACCACATGTCATTCAGATAGCCAACGCCATTGCTTGCTGCCCCATGACCACCGAAGAGCCAGACTAGGCCATTGGGTGCTTTCCACTGCATCGTCCAGCGGCGAGCGGAAGGCATGGTCGCGTCACCGGGATTGTCATGCAAATTGCTGCCGTTGATCATGGCCCAGGTTTTGGCGGCTGTATCAAAGACCCAAAGATCATTCAGATGACCCCGGGCACCGGCAAAGGGCGAGCTGCTATCGGGATAACCATAGCCGCCGAAGACATAAAGTTTTCCGGCGTGAAACCAGCCGCTCGAAGCCACACGGGCACCGGGTCGGTTGGTGGTCGCGGGCACGTTGAAGGCATTCATCACACCGTTCTGGTCAATGATCGTAGGGTCACCGCTCACAAGCGTCCATTCGTTGGTGCCCAGGTCATAGGTCCAAAGATCATTCATATAGCCAGGACCGCCTGAGGTCGAGACGCCCGATCCACCGAAAAGCCAGAGTTTTCCCGCCCCCGTGGGGTCAAAGATCGCGAGAGCGGAGTCGCGACCGCCGGGCCTGTTGAGAGGATGAGGTGTTCCCCACGTGGACACGAAGCCTAAAGGGTTTCCATAGGTGCCATCGGGCTCAAGAGTCCATGTTTGGTTTGCGGTATCGAAGCGCCAAAGATCCGCGAGGTTGCTCTGGGCGGCGTTATCAGCGTAGCCAAGGCCACCGAACATATAGCGAAAGGAGGATGCTTCAGGCACCCAAACCGCTGCCCCGCGACGGGCGCCCGGATAGGCCGGCGTATTGTTACTATTGTATGCGGAAGAACCTTGGATCCAGGCCGCCTGGGTCGGGGCATACACATTGCCCACAGGACTTATGGAAATTTTCGCAGGATCATAGGGCGTCTCACCCCGATCGAGTCGGACCAGATACTTCGATCCGGGTGTGATGCCATTGGCCAGTGAAACATTATGCGAACTCGTGACGTTGAATATCGAGCACAGGGCATTGGCTTCACCTCCGGCGAGGTTCGGCTGCGGGCTGCCCGCCTGAAGACCACAGTAGTGCGCGTTTCCATAATAATCGGAGCGCAGGACGAAGGCATTGGTTGTGCTGGTCGGCACCCAAAGCATTTCTTCCACACACTGTCCGACTGTGGTCGTATTGCGAGTATAGCCTGCATTCTGCTCAACACCCGATGGGCCATCGAGCATCGAATAGCAGGGTCGCCACATGTTGACTATGGAAAGGTTGGATTCACCGCCGCTTTCGTAATGAACATTCACCTGATAGTGCGCGTCCGTGCCCAGGCCTATAGAGAAATCGGTAGCAGGCGACACGCCGCAGGACATCGACACGGTCTGCGTGGAACCTGATGTGCTGGGATTATAATTCATACGACCGCACTGCAGGTTGCCCGAGGCATCCGTCACACGGAAGTTATAAGCGGGTGTGGTCGGGGGCGTTTTGAAATGGAAGCTGTAATTGCAATCGCCCGTTTGCGTCATCTTATTCGAGCTATGAGGATAGTTCGGAAGCCCACCGAAGCCCGTGACGTAAAGCTCCGGACAGGCGGCCATCGTATGACTGGCGATATTGATCCTGGGTCGGTCCATTCCCAGGCGGAAATCGAGGTTGATCTTATAACGCTGACCATCCACGACGCCGATCGGCGTGAAAGGATAATCCACGGCCAGATCATAATTGTTGTAGCAGGACCCATCCACTGCGGGTCCATTCACCACGGGATCCATGCGCCCAGGGAATTTTCCGCAGCGGTAGCCGGGGTTGTTCCCGTTGACAAAGCTCAACGAACGGCTGGCGGCCGTCGGTGTCCATTCATACTGATAGATGCACTCACTGATTTCCGTCAGGGATTCCTGAAGACTCGGGCGGAAGCCTGTGGTGGCATTCTTCACGGCGTAAAGTGGATCCATACACACATTCGCGATCGGGTTGATGTTCACGTAATTGGGCCGACCCGTATAGATATCCGACTGAATGGTGATGCGGTAGGCATTGTTCGCGCTGACGGAGGACTGGAAGTCGATGCCCACGGCGCTGGTCGAACAATCGAGATAAACGGAACTCGATGCGCCTGTCGCTGGGGCAACACCGCATTTGTCGGCACCCTCGCCTATCCCGATAAAGAACGGCGAGAAACTGGCGCCGCTTTGTATGAATGAATATTCAAACATGCAGCTACCGTTTTTCATGAAGCTATTCACGCCGGGCTGGCGGTTGTTGCCTGCACTGGTGGGTCCAAGGATATAACGGTTTTCCTGGCACTTATCCACTTCCTGAGCCCAAAGGTAGGGGGTGGCGGTCGGCTGTCCATTCATATCGAGATTGTTGCCGAGGTTCAGAAGATACTTATGCCCCACGACAAAGGATCCATAAGCGGACAGGGTGTAATAGCCCGGCGTCGAACCGCAGCTTATGGTCTTTTGATTGTGCGGATCCAAGGTCGAGCCATCACCGCAGCTGTAGCTGCCATTAAGATTCTGGATGCGGATATACTGAGTTCCCTCGATGACTTTGTTGGCTTCAACTGCATACTGGCAACCGCCCAGATGGTTCATGCGGTTGGTGGTGGCAGGGGTCGGCCAGTTGTAGTAATCGCTGGTCGTCAGGAGATAAAGATCCCCGATGTTGCAGCTCTGAAGGCCGATCGTCATTTTCGGATTGCTGGCGCTCGCCGAAAAGTCGAGCTGGATCGTATAATTCCCCTGCGGCAGCCACAGATTGGGGCTGGTATCCGTGGACGCCATGCAGCTGACCGTTTGCTCACCTACGAAGGATCCTTGATTCGCAAAGCAGCGGGTCTTGCCATCAGCTGTTGCGATCCCAAAGCCTCCGCCCCAGATGGCATCCATATCCACCGTATAAACGCAGTTACCGGCTGCAGTGAAAGCCTTCGTGGCGTAAGTGCCTGCCGCCGTATAGGTCGTGGTCGTCAGTCGTAATTCTGGAGCGCCTGCACCGCAGAAATTGGACGCCGGCTGGGCAACAGGTGCTGCCGCACCGGGGACGCTGACCGCACTGCTCCAAGGGGAAATGGTTTGCCGAGCCTGATCATCCATGCAGCGAAAGCGGGCATAGAGAGTGTGGGCTTCGACTTTGGCAATTTTATAGCTGACGGATAAGGACGAGCCAGCCTCGATATTGAGTCCGCCTGTGGCCTCGATTTTTTCAAAAAGATCCACCTGGCAGGCATTCAGACTGCGGCCGCTTTCAATGCTGGCGGCGGCTTTGACCGTTCGTTGCGCCGAATCCATGGAAAGGGAGACATTCAGCCATTTCACGACGGGAATGCTGGCCTTGCTCAGAACTTCCGTTTCCGTCACGACGCCCGTATGGGTTACGACAGCGACGTTGTCCTTATTCACGATCGGTTCCGCTGTGGTGACTTCCAGTTTTTCCGCGATCGGAGCACTGACCTCAGCAAGCCAGTAGGCCCCGAAGTAGCCTTCGAAGAGGACCGAACCTGCTTCCGAAAAGCGGAGGTCGCTGCTGGCAATGGCGCCCGCTTTCAATTCTCCATTCACAAAGTATTTATAAAAAACTGTGTAGTATTTGCCGTTATTCAGTGCCAGTCCCGCTGTCGGATTGATAGGCATGGCAATGGTCAAGGGTTTGGTAAGGTCCACATTCTCGGTCGGGCGGATGATGAGTCCCGAGCCCACGGGTTTGATCGTGATGTCCGAGCTGATCGCGAGTGAGCCCGCGACGGATGTTTGGGATAAGGGGACCGCTTCCTCGACAACCAGGTCGGCGGCGATGGCCAGGGCTCCGGCAGGCAGCGTCACCGAGGAACCCGCGAGCGCTCCCGAGGGCGCTGGGATGGTCGTGGCCACCTTTGCCGAAGGGTCATAGGACGAGATCGCCTTGCCTGCGGTCGATGATACCGTGGCCGCCAGCCGCGGGGCTTCATCCAGGGTGGAAACTTTTCCCTTGGACACAACCGGCATATAGAAACAGCCGCCGAGGCTTAAACTGATGAGGATCATTACGACCTGAGCATGCATGGCATTCCCCTCCGCTCTGCTATACAAGCAGACTATCGGAAGGATTTAGCAGAATATAAGAAAAGGCGCTTTTCAGCGCCTTCCTCGAATCTTACAGTTGTGATCAGACTCTTACTAATCCGCGGCGTCGGCTTGTTTACTGTTAGTATTTTCAATCTCTTTCAGAACGAGATGCTCCAGTCGATCCACGCGGGCATTGGCCACCACGCGATCTTCCATACGATAAACCGCACGCAGATCAGGACGGATGTTACCGGCCATCGCCGTGTCCTTGGACTCATCCAGACCCCTCACACCCATGACCGCGGAACGCGCTCGGGTGGAGTCGCTGCCATCATTATTCTGCCTCGCTTTCAAGGCTTCATCACGCAGGGCGGACGCCAGGTTTGAATCCTCACCGGCCTGTCTTTGCACGAGCATGACGGAAACAAAGCCGGCTTTGCCGTCTTTGGTTTTGACTTTCCAGAACATGCCTTCACGATCTCCGGCTTCCAGGACCTCGCCCTTTTTCAGTTCGACAAGGACAGCCGCATCTTTTTTGGCTTCTGCCGTAACGGGCACACCATCCTTTTTCGCTGCAACGGGAGCTGCCCAAAGCCCGGAATGGACCGTCAGCAGTCCGGCTAAGACAAGTGCATTCTGAATTGTGACTCGAGGGCATAATTTCATGAGAACTCCTCCCGCAGACCTTTTCCTCTAGTATATAGCTTCGGCCGGCGCGGGAGGGAGATGAGCGGATTCGCATGGCCATGGATTTTCTTCAAAAATCCATGGCCTTATCCAACTATTTGGCGAGCTTTAAGGTGTGATAGGATTTTTTACCTTTGCGAACCAGGACCCCATCCTCGGTTTTCAGACGGGCCACGGCCAGGGTCGCGCTCGTGCTGGTGACCTTGTCATTATCCAGGGTCAGGCCTCCGCCTTCGATCAGGCGTCGAGCTTCACTCTTACTGGTAAAAATACCCGCCAGAACCAAAATGTCCACGACGCTGACTTCATCCGCGGCCGGCAGATCCTTTGCGTTCACCAAAGCCTCTGGAGCTTCCGGCTTGCCACCGGCTCCGCCTGCAAAAAGTCCAGCCGCCATGGTTTTGGATTTGTTGGCTTCCTCTTCACCGTGAATGAGTTTGGTGGCCTCATAGGCCAGCACGATCTTGGCGTCGTTGATTTCACGACCACGGAGGGCGCCGAGGCGCTTGACTTCAGCCACGGGCAGATCGCTGAAATAGAAGAGGCACTGCTCGACCATGCTGTCATCAATATTGCGGAAGTACTGGAACAACTCGAAGGGTGGCGTAAGGTTCGGATCGATCCACACCGCGCCTTTTTCCGTTTTCCCCATTTTTTTGCCTTCCGCCGTGACCAGAAGGGGCATCGTCACGCAGAACGCCTGCTTTTGTTCCTTCCTCCGCACAAGCTCCATGCCGCCGAGCATGTTGCTCCACTGATCATCACCACCCAGCTGCACCGTGCAGTCTTCATGCTTATTGAGGTGGTAGAAATCGTAGCTCTGCAGAATCATGTAATTGAATTCAAGGAAGGAGAGACCCTTTTCCAAACGGAGGCGCACGGATTCCGCGGTCAGCATCCGGTTAACGGAAAAATGCACACCGAATTCCCGCAGAAGGGGCAGGTACTGGAGCTTCGAAAGCCAGTCGGCGTTATTCGTCACGATGCCTTTTTTGGGATCTTTGAAATCAATGAAGGGCGCGAGCTGCTTTTTAAAATGTTCCGCGCGCGCATTGATCGTCTCCGGATCCACCATCTGCCGCATATCGGTCTTGCCGGTCGGGTCGCCGATCAGAGCCGTGGCTCCGCCCAGCAAAACAATGACGCGATGACCGGCCTGCTGCCAACGGCGTAGACCCAGAACCGGAAGCAGGTGACCGACATGCAAGCTATCAGCTGTTGGATCAAAGCCGGCATAAGCCGTGCGCACGCCACTGGCCAGATGAGCCCGCAGCTCGTCCTCGTGGGTTACCTGCGCCAGCATTCCCCGTTCCTGCATTGTTTCCAAAAAGCCCATGTCCAAGTCTCCCTGTTGGATGAGCCCCTACATTTATCAATCAGCGTGGGAACAGACAAGGCCGACCTGCGTCCGGGAGGACGAAGCGGTTCCTTTTCTATGTTAAAATTACTTATTCAGACATGGAGGCCCCTATGCGACCTGATCCCCTGCAGTACCCGGCCTTGCCTACACCTGTCCTGGTTTTGGGCGCAGCCTATACGGGAAAATCGGAACTGGCGCATAAAACCCTGGATCCGGCGCGTAAAACGCTCGTGATCGGGACCGCGGATTTGTCCGAAGGTTTGATCGCTCTTCGGGTTGAAGAACTGCGGCGGCAAAGGCCGGAGCATTGGGTGCATCATGATGGTCCCTTGGACCTGGCCGGGCATCTGCGTTCGCATGCCCCTGAGTATGAGCAGATCCTGGTGGATTCGATCAATCAATGGGTCGCGAACCTTGTGCTGACTCATGCTCAAAAATATTCACTGGAGCAGCTGCAGCCTCTTTGCGAGCGCGAGGTTTTCAATTTCTGCGCCGCGGTGGAAGAGACGAGGCATCTGACCCGCATCGTGCTCGTGTCCAGTGAAGTCGGCGCGGGCATCACCCCACCAAAACCCGTGGCCCGCCTCTTCCGGCAGCTGGTGAGCCGCATCAACTGCCGCCTGGCCGAACACGCAGCGGCCGTGCTGCTGGTGAGCGCTGGCATCCCGATGCTGATCAAAGGCGAATGGCCGAATCTGCCTCAATGAGGCGCACCCAGGAAGAAAATGTCCGGACCCCGGTAAATGTCATTAGACGATGGCATGAAGAGCCTGTTAACAAGAGAGGGTCAGGCATTTTTTTTTACGGTGAACGGATTGACCACTGTCATTATAACTGAAAAACCTTCTGTGGCTCGCGACATCGCGCAGGTCCTGGGACTCACGCGCCAGGGCAAAGGCTTTATTGAAGGCCCCGACTATAAGGTGGCCTGGGCTTACGGGCATCTTGTTGGACTCGCCGAGCCGCATCAGATGAATCCCGCTTGGAAGTCCTGGCGACTCGCTGATCTGCCGATGCTTCCCGAAAGCTGGCCGCTTGAAATCATGCCGGACACTGCCGATCAGTTTGCAGTGCTCGATATGCTCATGAATGATGCGCGCACGCAGAAAATTATCTGCGCAACGGATGCCGGGCGCGAGGGTGAGCTTATCTTTCGTTATATCTATGACAAGGCCAGGTGCCGTAAGCCTGTGGAGCGGCTTTGGATTTCGTCGCTGACGCCCGAGGCCATTCGGCAGGGACTCGCTCAGCTGAAGCCGTCGCGGGAGTTTGATAGCCTGGCTGATTCTGCCAAGGCTCGCAGTCGTGCGGACTGGCTTGTGGGGATGAATCTATCCCGCGCCTGGTCGCTGGTGAGTGGCGAACATTATTCGATTGGTCGGGTGCAGACGCCGACCCTGGCCATGCTCGTCGAGCGCGAGAAGGCTATTTTGAATTTCGTGGTCGAGGACTATGCGGTTCTGCAGGCGGAATTTTCGCAGGACGGGTCCTTTCCCTATTCCACGGAATTTTTTGCGGCGGGTGAACGGAAGACGGCGCCCGTGGCCAAACGCTTCAAGCCGGATGATCCTGAGCTGCCTTCGCTTTTGACGAGGCTCCAGGCACAGACCTATGTGGTGACGAGCCTCAAGGAAAAAGCCAACCGGATGCCGCCGCCGCAGTTCTATGATTTGACCGAACTGCAACGGCATGCGAACCGAATCTTTGGCTACAGTGCGCAAAGGACTTTGGACCTGGCGCAGGATCTTTATGAGAAGTATAAGCTCATCACCTATCCGCGGACGGACAGCCGCTTTATCACCGAAGATCTTCAGAATAAATTACCGGAGATAGTCGAGACCCTCAGGCCCCGGTATGCGGACGAGCTGCCTGCAAATTTTGTGTGGCGCCCTTTGGGAAAACGTTTTGTGGATGCCGCGCAGGTCAGCGACCACCATGCGATCCTTCCCACTGGACAAAGATCGGCAAGGCTGACTGGCGATCATGAAAAATTATTCGATATGATCTGCCGGCGTCTTCTGACGGCTTATATGGATGACTTTGTCACAAGGCAAACCGATGTGATCGTTTCCGCTGCGAATGGACCGGCGGATGAAGGTTTTTTCACCCGGGGTCGCAAGGTCGTCGATGCAGGCTGGAAGGTTTTGGATTTTGGCCGGACCCACAGCGGGGAAAAGGAATTGCCTCCCGCTTTGGCTGTGGACCGTCAGCAGGATTTGCAGAAACTGCAGTCCGATCTGCGCAAGACCGTTCCCCCGCCCCGGCATACGGATGCCTCGCTCCTGACAGCGATGGAAACCGCGGGAGCGAATCTGGATGATAAGGAAATGTCGGCGGTGATGCGCGAGCACGGACTCGGAACTCCGGCGACGCGGTCGGGTATGATAGAGACTCTGATCAAGCGGCAGTATATCGAGCGGGATAAGAAAGCCTTCCGCGTGACGGAAAAGGGACTGAACCTGATCGAACTGGTCAGCGACGAGATCAAAAGTCCGGAGCTGACCGGACATTGGGAACTGAAGTTAAGTCAAATGCGAAGGGGTCAGGGGACGCTTGAGGAGTTTACGCACGAAATCATGGATTTTGTGCGGGACATGACGCGGGCCTGTCTGGATAAAAAACCTGCGGCTCCACGCCCACGGGCCGGTGCCACGAGCGCTGCTGCGGTCGAAAGCGTGAAGGTCGGTGCGCGGCCGCGAGCGGGAGCGACCGCACAGGCCGCGGTCGATGCCGTTTCATCGCCTGCTCCGCAAGCCCGCAGCGTCGTCACGCGGGGGCCTGTCGCCCCCACGCGCGAGAACCTGCGACGCATTCTGAAAGAACGCTTTGGCTTTCCCGAATTTCGCAATCATCAGGAAGCCACCTGTATGGATCTTGTGGCTGGCCGTGATGTGCTGCTGGTCATGCCCACAGGTGCGGGTAAATCTTTATGCTACCAACTGCCAGGTCTGGCCTTGGGTGGACCAACCTTGGTCATCAGTCCTTTGATCGCCCTCATGGATGATCAGGTGCAGCGCCTCCAAAGCATCGGCCTGCGGGCAGATGCGATTCACTCCGGGAAAACAAGGCCGCAGTCGCAAAAAATCTGTCAGCAGTATGCGGACGGCGAATTGGAATTCCTCTTCATCGCACCAGAAAGACTCGGCGTGACCGGCTTCGTTCCCTTCCTGGCCAAGCATAAACCGACTCTGATCGCGATTGATGAAGCCCACTGCATCTCACAATGGGGTCATGACTTCCGCTATGACTATCGGCGTCTGGCCGAACGCCTCACGCCGCTGCAGCCCACTGTGACCGTGGCCATGACGGCAACAGCGACCAGCCGCGTGCAAAGGGATATCATCGACAATCTTTCGCTGAAAAATCCCGCATTGCATGTGCACGGATTCCGCCGCACCAATATCGCGATCGAACATATCGAACTCAGTCGCAAGGATCGACCGATGGCGGCCATGGGCCTTTTGAAATCCGGGGCCCTGCCTGCGATCGTCTATACTCCGACCCGCAAGGACGCCGAGGCTCTGGCTCTGCTCCTGGGCCGTAAATTCCGGGCTGCCGCTTATCATGCAGGCATGGATCCCCGGAGTCGTCAGAAGGTACAGACGGACTTTCTGGAAAACCAACTCGAAGTTATCGTCGCCACCATTGCCTTTGGCATGGGTATCGACAAGGCCAACGTCAGAACGGTCGTACACATGGCTGTTCCAAGTTCCATCGAAGGCTACTATCAGGAAATCGGTCGCGCCGGACGTGATGGTCTCGATTCGCGAGCCGTGCTCTTCTTCTCCTATGCTGACGTCAAGACTCATGAATATTTTCATAAGCTCAATTATCCCGAGCTGAAAGACCTCCAGAGCATCCAAGCCAGGATTCCACGCGGTGGGATTCTGCGCATGGACCTTGCCACCCAGGTCCGTGATGATGACCTGGAGCAGCGTCTGGAGCGCCTGTTCATGGTCGAAGCCCTGGACGAGGACAGCACCGGCCTGATTACCACAACAGGAAAGCAAGGTTGGGAAAAGGCCTACGAAGAACAAAAGGCCCATCGGCATAAACAGCTGATGGAAACGATTCGCTATGTGAATGAAATGCAGCAATGCCGCATGCTCGGTCTTCTGGCGCATTTCGGTGATCCGGATGCGCGCGGAACGCCCTGCGGCATCTGCGATATCTGCTCGCCCCAAAGCAGTCAGTCCAAAGCCGTCCGCCATTGGACAGCCCAGGAAATCGGGATCATGAAAAAACTGGTCCTGCAGCTTTCCCGTGAATCCAAACCAGTTTCCACGGGTAAACTCTATCGCGATTATGCCCAGACTATGGATCTGCACCGTCGTGATTATGAGGACCTTCTTCAGGTTCTGGCGGAAGCCGGCTTTATGACCCTGGAATCGGCCAGCTTCGTCAAGGATGGGGAAACGATCGAATACAAAACAGTAGCTTTGAATCAACCGGCTGATCGCATCGTCTGGGAGGAATTGAAGCGTACCACCGTAAGACTCGATCGCAGCGCAGGAAAAAGCTCCCGCGCTCCAGCATCACCCCGACGCCGCCAGGGCGCAAGCAGCCGATCTTCGCGCGAGGAGAGCCCCGAGGCTCGTGACGTCGATCGTGTCCTCCTCGAAACGCTCAAGGTCTGGCGTAAGACGGAATCGAAAAAGCGCAAGGTCCCGGCCTATCGGATTCTGAGCGACCGCAGTCTCGAAGATCTGGCCGTGCAGAAACCTTGCGATCGCTCGCGTCTTCTTGAAGTTCATGGCATTGGCGAAGCCAAACTCGAACTCTACGGAGACTCTCTTCTGCATCTCATCACACGCTCTGTATGATTGCGGCAACGCTTAAAATTACCAGGGCAGACGGTCTGTCGACAGGACTTCGCGCGCAAAAAAAATTGCTCATAATTCAAACCGATATTGCCCTTTTTCCAGCGTTCGGCTGATAACCGAACAGATCTTTCTTCACCATTTTCTGGAAAGGGTTATGGACATGAAGCTTGTGAAAGTACTTTTGGCCTTTGGTCTTGGCTTTTGGATGAACTTTGCTCAATCCGCGACTATGGAACACAGCCGTTCCATGCCACCAAAAGGTCCTGATCAAGGATCTTCAGATATCGTTTCCATCGCCATGGAAGATACACGCCTGACCACGCTGGTCAAAGCTTTGAAAGCGGCCGACCTTGTCAGCACGCTTCAAGGCGAAGGTCCTTTCACGGTCTTTGCGCCCACCAATGAAGCCTTCGATAAGCTCGGAGCGGAAACCATCGAAGCTCTGCTGGCCGACAAGGAAAAACTGAGCAATATCCTGCTCTATCACGTCGTCCCCAATGCAGCTGTCGACTTTACCGCCGCCACTCAATTGACCGAAGCCCAGGCTGCCAATGGCCGCCCTCTGCGGATTACCTTTGAAGACAATCTGCTTCGAATCAATGACGCCCTGGTTGTGGTCATGGATATCAAAGCCGCCAACGGCATTATCCATATCATCGACACCGTACTCATGCCCGAGCAGCGCCAGTAAAATGGAAAAGCCCCGATCTCTGCGACCGGGGCTGCGCTCCGCCCGATATCATGAGGCCTTCTGAAGCGGGATCGCGTGATCACTCAGCTCGGTCACGACATCGGCCGGCAGGTCGATGACGAAACTCAAGGCCGGGACCGCTTTATCCTTTTGCTGCAGTTCCAGGCGTATCGTCCCGCCCAGATCCCTGGCCAGACTTCGAACCGCGGAAAGTCCCATGCCGCGACCTGAAACCTGATTCTCCTGGGCTCTGGTGCTCAATCCAGGTTCAAAAATCAGCTGCGCAAGATCCTCGGTACTCATGCTTGCCGTCGAAGTCAGTATCCCAAGGCTTTGCGCCTTATCCTGAATACGATTCAAATTCAGACCACGCCCATCATCCTGCAGATGGATCGAGACACCATGATGGCTACGGGTCAGGTGAATATGGATGGAGCCGCGCGCCGGCTTGCCGGCATGAAGACGTTCCTGCTCAGGCTCCAGGCCATGGTCCAAAGAGTTTCGAATCAGATGATTGAAAATACTTTCCAAAGCCGCATGGGTCTTGCGATGGAAGCCCAGCGCATTCTGCGGAACGTTGATCTGGGGCGGCAGCTTCCCAAGTTCCTGAGCCAGAGGCGCGGAACCACTCACCACGCTTTCCAGGATAAGGTTAAGGGGGGAGTATTCAAAAATCCGGATATTCGCAGCGATCTCGGTCAGGGCCTCTGCGGCTGGGACAGCGCCGTCCTGATAGGAACGCAGAAGATCGAGGGTCTTTTCAACAAAGTGATGCCGCTGCATCTGCTCGGGTTTTTCATTATAACCAAAGGCTTTGGCGGCCATCGCTGCATAAGAGTCCAGCTCCTCGCGAATCGCGGCCAGATCGCGCAGACGATCGCTGGTGTTCCAGGATTCATGTATGACATGGACCGAAACCTTGTAATGCTCCTCGGCGTCATGCACGAGATTCGTGATGCCACGGAACCCAAACATCCTTGCGTTGCCCTTGATCGTATGCAATTCGCGATAGAGGTCCTGCAGGCTGGCGATCGTGATCAGATGCCCCTCCCTTTCCAAAAGGTCGCGGCAGTGATCCAAAGCCGTTACAGAGTTGCGATGAAACTGCTGGAAGCGATCGCTGCTGGTGCTGACGAGCTGACTCAGGATCTCAAGCTCCCTCTGCTGATTAAGGTTCACTTTTTCCAGCATCCTGAGTTCGGAAACATCACGCAGGCTCACCAGAATCTTTTCGACGACGCTGGCGTCATTGAAAATGGGAGTCCAGTCGATCTCCACGGTTTTTTCGCGGGAATGGGAAAAGTTCAGAATCAACTGGCGCGGAAGAATGTGTTGGTTCGCGGAAAAGCCAATTTCCTCCGCGCCGATGGAAAAGTCCAAAACTGACAGAATCTGTTCCAAAGAATCCGCGTCGATCGCAGCCTTTTGTAAAAGAACCTCCTTCACATCACATCCCGCGATATCCGACCGTTCGAGCAGTTCGGTCGTGTACACGGAATATTCGGGATGAATCCGCCGGCCGTCCGTGATCGTGAAAATACCCTGCCTGATATAACGCAGCATATTCAGGATATCGAGCTGCTGCTGACGGTTCAAAGCCTCCGCCTGCTTCAGCTTGCTGATATAGGTGGCTATTTCATCCGAAGACTGCCGACAGACCTGTTCATAACGACTTTCGCGCTCCTTGAAGTCATCATAGCTCGTATCCACCCGCCCTAAAAATTCCCGGAAGGCTTCCGCCGGGATGGGCGAACCGTCCAGCTCAATCTTGCAGCGTTTCAGTTGCCTTAACAGTATCGAAGAAAGTTCCTTTTCCATATGCCAAGCCTCGGCTTTACTTCTCGTAAAGCATGATCAGATTCATGGTTTGATTATGCAGAGAGCAAATCCCTGATGCATCGGTGGCGATCTCTCCGAACGCATAGAATCCATTGACCACGTATTTTTGCGATTTGAATTGATCGCGGATGGATTCAATCTCGTCATCCACGAATTCGCCCATCACGAGTTTGCGTGTCAGGCAGCTGACGGGGATCAGAAGATACTGCGTATTATCGCCTTTGGCATGACGCTGAAAGATCTGCTGCGCTGCCTTCTCGGAACCATCAATCAGGTTATCGGTCGCGGCCATCATCAGGCGGATTTTGGAACCTTCCGGTACTTCGCCCGTGTAGGTGATCGACTTCTCTTCCTGGTTGATTCCAAAAGGCGTCCGAATCAGCTCATCATCCTTGATACGATAGTCCTTGCTGACGGCGATGGGATATTGAATCGCGAGCTGGTCGATGCGGAGGATTTTTTCGCCCAGAAATTCCTCATAGAAGCTGAGGGCGGGCTTGCCGTCCACTTCATAGAGGGTATTGCGCACCGATTTGGTCACAGTCCTTTCCACGCCGATCGGGGTGACACCCGCATGGGAACTGACCATAAGCTCCACGCCGGCACCATAAAAGCCGAGGCCGATCACAGCATCACGATGGATACCGTCACGATCAATGATCCAGGTATCCTTGATCAAAGGATCTCCAGCCAGACCTCCGGCGATCACCACCTTTTTCTGGTTGGCCTTGTTGATGCCGCGCGAAAACTGGTCACCGTTCATAAAACCATTGCCAAAGACCAAAGCTCCGCAGAAGCCTTCCCTATCCAAGGCCTGATACAGCTGCTCACCGCAGGCGAAGGACTGGTCGTAATCCTTGTAGGGAATGCGCGCCACTTTCATATTCGTTCGTTCCAGCCGGCACACAGTCACAGTCAGCGTATTGAGATACTGATTGGCATCATGAATTTCCCCGGCTGTCGAGCAGCCAATGATATGGGACTTGGGAAAGTTTTTGATGACTTCATTCACGGCCACCACCGGGTTCCCAAAGAGAAGAACCATGGTGTTCTCAGAGTCCATATCCCTGGGTAGAGCGTGACTCCACCGGCCATCTGCATAATTTACGGTCTGGACTTTCATTCCTGTCTCCGCGCAAAAAATTTGACCAAGAAACGTACGTTCCGTTCCTATCGTCGCGGGTCCCCGCGGCTTCAGTGCTCGGGAAAAAAAGATGAAAGGACGCGGATTGAATGAAGATTTTTGCGCGCAGGCGGATCCTAATTTAAACGGACTATATTCTGCGCACAGGAAAAGCAAGCTGTGCAGGTCAAAAGGCTGGGCTCCCTTTCAATTCTTACAGGGAAATAAAAGATCTCTGAAGACCCTTAACCAGCAGCCTGAACTCCGCGGACGCGATCCTTATCTTGAATACTGTCGGCAGGATAAAGTATCACCGCGGCACCCTCGGAAGGTCCTGATTCCAGCACCGCCTCATCATTATTCCGAAGGCCGATCTCAACAGGGGTCAGGATCGCCCGCTCATCAATGATTTGAAAGACCGCCCAGCCCTCTCCATGGCGAATCAAAGCTCCGATGGGAACCTTGAGTACATCATCAACCTTTGCGATCTGAATGCGCACTTCGTTGTGAAAGCGGCTTCCGATATTTTTTAAAGTGGCGGGCTGCACCTCGGTGAATTCAGCTACAACCTCCGTGCGCTCCTCCTCGACGCCCAGAGCTGATTGCTTCACAAAACCGGCCCGACTCACGCGACTTACGACTGCATGCAGCAAGCCCGGCCCACCCCAATCCGAAGCCAGGACCTTATTCCCAGGACGGACTTTGACCGCATCGGTCGTCAGAAGCTCGGCCACCACCTCCAGCTGCTTGGGATCCATGATCTCCAAGAGGGGATCACCGCGATTCACAGGCCCTGTGGAGTTGCGAAAAACCTTCGTGATCACGCCATCCACCGGCGACCTCACGATCAGGCGACGATCCCAATAAAGAGTCGTCAAAGCCTGACCTTTCGTGACTCGATCCCCCACGTTCACCTGAATGCGTTCCATGATATCCCCCGTGGCAAAGGCCGACAGGATGCGAATATCCTTGGACCGAAAATAGCCATCGGCTCGAATCTCCATCGTAAACTCCCCCCGTGTGATCGGAGCCGCATCGACCGCTATCGCTTCAGGTTTCCAGATCAACCAACCCAAACCAGCAAGGCTCGCCAGAAAAATCCCGGCCAGGACATAGGCCTTACGTTTCCAGCGGATGGAAGAGGAGACGGGATCCATACATCACTCCTTGGCTTTTAACGCTTCGGTCAGGCTCAGGCCCCGCAGCAGTCGGGAGAGACTCCAGGCACTGAAAATCAAAGCGACCAGCATGGTCGCGATGCCGACAGCATAGGTCGACCACAGCGCCAGCACAGGCGGACTCAGGGTTTCCGTGCGCATGCTGCCCAGCAGCCATTCGGTCATTTTATAGCCGAGCCACGATCCAGGGATTAGAGAGGCATAGACCTGGATCAAGATCACATCCATCAGAAGCAGAAAGAGAAAAATGTTATCAAAGCCCAGAACCTGCAGCGTGGCCATTTCCCGCGCCCGCTCTGAGAAATTCATGATGACAGTGTTATAAATCAGACCGATCGCAATGATGAAAGCGAAAAGGGTCAAAAGTCCAGTGGACAGCTGCAGCATGCCGCCCATGGACTCATAGAACCCATTGTAGACTGCAGCCCGAAGACTGACCGTCGCAACCAAAGGGTATTGATTCAGCTTGAAATAAAGCCTGGAAAGTCCATGCGGATCGACCTTCAAAGCGATAAGATTATAGCCGGGCTCTTCATCCAGCAGTTCCCAAAGCTCTTCGATACGCATATGAAGGGTGGTTCCCATCAACTCATCGCTGAAGCCCGAAATCGTCATCGTCCGTCGCGGGAAGGCCCCTTCCAGAACCTCCAGTTCAATCCTGTCCCCTGCCTTCAGCCCCCATTCCGTCTGAAAATAACGGCTCAGAAAGAGTCCGTGCACCGGCAGGGGCAGATGCTCCAGGTCGCTATTCAGCCTTTGCCTGAGCTCGGAACGCGCGGGCCAGCCCAGAAGGGCCGTTTCCTTCTGCCTCCGCTCATGATGAATCCGCACCGCAGCTGCTCTATAGCCTTCGACCCGCTGAACGCCTTTTAAATCTGCCAGCTGCTGAAGGCCACTCACGGCAACAGGGCGCTGGAGCGTGATACTGATATCCTCGCGCTGGACATACTGGAACTGTGTCGTCAAAAGAAAGTCCACCATATCTTTCATCGAACCCGAACTGACCATGATAGCGAGCGCAGCCGCTATCCCGAACATGGTTAAACCGAGACGCCAGGGGCGCAGCATCAGATTGCGCAAAGTCATGCGGGTACTGACGGGGAGTTTTTCCCCTAAAAATAGCCGGTCCAGAAAGATGGCATGATACGCCGGAGGCACAGGCGGCTTCAAAGCTTCCGCAGGATGCAGCCGGAGTATGGAGCGAATCGCCGTCATGCCCCCCAGAACGCCGGAGCCAATGCCCGTCGCAAAACTCAAAAGCAGAATACGGGGATCGACCACAGGGATCAGAGCAGGGAAGCGAAAAAAATCCTGATACATATCGACAATGAAACGGCCTAAGAGAATTCCAATGCCACAGGCGGGTATGGTTCCGAAAAGCATCATCACGATGATGAGCTTTGTGTAATGCCATGCGATCTCGCGATCATGGTAGCCGACGGCTTTCAGCACGGCGATCTGTGGCCTGTGGGTATGAATCAAACGCGACATGATCACATGAATCAGAAAGATCGCTATGCTCAAAAAAACCAGAGGACTGATCCGCGACAGGGTCTTCTGCTCGGTCAGCTCATCCTCCAAGAACATGTCCGAAGGCAGGTTCATGCGCTCATGAATGGCCTTGTTTCCATAGGCGTTTAAAAGAATCCGCATATCGTCTTTGATCGGTGCTATTGCCCGACTTTTATTCAGCGTCACGGCCACGCTATTGAATGAGTCCTGAAACCCGACGAGGCGGCCCAGAACCGGCTCAATCATCCAAAGGACCGCGAAGTGACGATCATCAGGCAGGGGCACAGCGGACCCGAGAGCATAGACATATTCCGGTGAGAGACCCCGGCCTACAATCTGCAGGCGGACCTTCTGCCCTTTGACGAGCACGCTGATGAAATCGCCGGGCTTGAGGTGATGAGCTGCAGCAAAGGCTTCATGCAGAAAAACCTCGGGAATCTGCGCCTCACGCGGCAATCGTCCTTCCCGCACAAAAATTCGATTCAGCCGGGGCTGTCCTGCGGAAGGCAGCGACAGGATCAGCCCCACGGCCGGCTCGTCCTGACCCCGAACTTCGATCAAACCATCGGCCAGGATGCGTTCCTCGACGTTCTGAATGCCTGGGATAGCGCGCATGCGATCCATGATGCCGCGTGGAGCGGCCTGGAATTCGGCGAAGATTTCGGCAAAGCGATAGTCCCTATAGAAGGAATCGCGGGCGGCATGGAGGGAATCATAGGAAATATGGGTCGCAATCATCAGGGACAGTCCGCAGATGATCAAAAGGGCAATCGTGATGACCTGGGGTCGCAGCTGACGCAACTCACGCAGAATTTTCCGATCGAGCGCCGATTTCACCATAGGATCTCGTCCACTTTTTTGCGGCTCTTGTTTTGATCTTCGTGCGAAATCTGGCCGTTTGCCAAATGAATGACGCGATCCGCGAGTCCGGCAATCGCGGCATTGTGTGTGATCACGACGACCAGCGTGCCGAGTTCCTCGTTGATTTTCAGGATGGTCTCCAAAACGAGTTTACCTGTTTGAAAATCAAGGGCTCCCGTCGGTTCATCACAAAGCAGGATATCCGGGCGTTTGGCGACCTCACGGGCGATTGCGATGCGCTGCTGTTCGCCACCCGACAGCTGCGAGGGAAAATGCTGAGCCCGCTCGGCAAGACCCACCATCGCCAGTGCCTCATGCACATTCATGGGGCGGTCCACCAGATCTGTGACCAGAGCAATATTTTCGGCCGCCGTCAGACTCGGAATTAAATTGTAGAATTGAAAGACAAAACCCACATGCTCCCGGCGGAACCTTGTCAGTTCATGCGCACGGGCTTGAACGAGGTTATGATCACGATAGTGAACCTCGCCCTGTGTGGCCGAATCGAGTCCCCCGAGGATATTCAGCAGTGTGGATTTCCCACTGCCTGAAGGGCCAAGGAGCACCACAAATTCCGAAGATTCTTTGCCTGGTCGATTCGCCCATAATTTCCCTGATCTCACGTGACTCAACGTCCAGGGATAATGAGCAGCAAATTAAGTGCCAGATTTGGAATCAGCTTTGACCAGGCTCTTCACGAAACCCCGGTGGCAATCCCCACAGTCCTGCGGAAAAAAACGCAGAGCAGCGGACTGAAGCATGCAGATCAATCCTTGCGCGCAATAAAATGCACGTAGCGGGCAAAATCACGATAGGGACTGAGTTTTCTGTAGCGGCGTTCCAGGGTCAGAAGATCATCAAGCTCGTGGAAGTCTTTCGCCTTGTTCGGGAAATAATCGTAAAAGCAGCGCAGGCCCGCATGCAGTTCGATAGTCAAGCCCTGAGCGATCAAAGCATCGCGCACGCGTTCCGGCTCGATGGGATTCGGTGGGGTCATCGCGTTGCTGCTGCCAGCGTAATCGTCGCCGTGCAGAATACGCTTGAAATCGCCTTTGATCAGGCTATTGAACACCGAGCGGTGCTTATTGTAAATGGTCAGCGAAAGATACGCGCCGGGATTCAGGCTCTGGGAAATCAAAGGCAGAAGCGCATAGGGATCATGCAGCCATTCCATAACCGCATGGATACAGATCAGATCAAACTTTTGACCGGATGCCAGCGCATCCTGGGCCGCCATCTGCTTTACGGTCATGCGGCCTTCAAGCCCGAGTTCACGCGCTTCGGCTGCGGTATGCTCCACCATCTTCGCTGAAATATCCGTGGCCAGCACCTGATGGCCTTTTTTCGCCAGCCAGAGCCCCATATCACCCAGACCGCAGCCGCTATCCAGCACCGAAAGCGTCCGCCCCTCGTCTTTCAGAACGTATTCCAAAAGATCCTCACGGATCAGCGCTTCACGCACGAGGCCTTTTTTATTGGTTTTGATGCGGGATTGAAAACGGTCGAAGATTTCATCGAAATTACGGTCGTGACCCATGGCAGCTTCACTTTCGGCAGGCAAAAGAAAAAATCCGGGGAAAAGACTCTCCCCGGACAAGTCGAAATCAGCTGAGCCGATCCCGATAGTATTCGTAACCAAAGGACTTGATGAGCTGGTAGCTATCATCCGGATGACGCAAGACAATGGACGGCAGTCGCACACCATTGAAGTTGCTCGTCTTCACCATCGTGTAGTGGGACATATCGAGCAGCACAATGCGCTGGCCGATCTGAAGAGGCTGATCGAAGGAATAGTCCCCCACCACGTCACCCGCAAGGCAGGTCAGCCCGCCGAGGCGATAGGTATAAGGTTTTTCCCCGGGCATCCCCCCACCCACGATATCAGGGCGATAGGGCATTTCCAGAACATCAGGCATGTGCGCCGTGGCACTCGTATCGAGGATCACAAGCGGCATGCCGTTTTCAATAATATCCATCACCGTTGCCACCAGGACGCCGGTGCGAATCGCAATCGCTTCCCCCGGTTCCAGGTAAACTTCAACGTGGGGATAACGCGCCTTGAAACCTTTGACGACACGAACAAGACGCTCGCGATCATAATCAGGGCGCGTGATGTGATGCCCGCCGCCGAAGTTGATCCACTTCATCCGCGGAATGAATTCACCGAACTTCTCTTCCACCGCTGCGAGCGTCCGCTCCAGGGCATCCGAGTTCAGCTGGCAAAGATTGTGAAAATGCAGGCCTTCGATTCCATCCAGTTCGTCCGGATGGAATTGAGCACGGGTCGTTCCCAGACGCGAAAAGCGTGCGCAGGGGTCGTAGAGCTCGACTTCCGCTTCACGGTGTTCGGGGTTCACCCGAATGCCGCAGGAAATCTTGCGACCGCTGCCCAGCACCTTGGCCTTGTGCTGACGCCACTGGTTAAAGGAGTTGAACACGACGTGATCGCAGAGCTCCACGATCTCGTTCATGTCCGCATCACTATAAGCCGGCGCGT
>NZ_DASTAT010000027.1 GCF_035712445.1 Oligoflexus sp.
TAACCATCACCGCAGTCGGTTCCTTGCCGCGAGCCGGTATTGAAATCGAGAACCTGGGGGCTGGCGCGGAAAAACTCGCTGAAGGCGCAGTATCGGCTCTCAATGCCCCTGGTTTTGATCCAGGATCTCTCAGCAGCCTGACAGGTGAAGTCACCGGCTCCGCCATCCAAGGTTTAACCACGGCTGGACTCTCCGCCGAAAAAATCATCGAAGGCGGCGCGATTGAATCCATCATTTCCGGTGCGACATCGGGACTAAAAAAGACGGAAACATCAGCATCGGATGCCGTCCAGGCCCTTGGTTCCATCGCAGGATCCGCCGTAAGCGTCCTGTCGAAAGTAGGACTGACATCCCCCGAACTGCAAAAGGATGCCCTGGCAGCCGTTGTCAAATCCTCCATGAGCGGCGCGCAAACGCTGGCCGGCAACAGCGGCGAAACTCTGGCGAACACCATGTCCGCGGTGGCAAGCCAGGCGGTTCTTGCTCTGACCACAGGCGGTTTTGAAAGCAGTCAGATAGGAAGCGCCATCTCCACGATCGTGCAAACAGGTGTTTCGGAAATCTCAAAAAATGGCAACAGCAGTGCCAGCTCAGCCACAAATATTGCCTCAAAGCTCATCGAGGGCGCCCTTTCTGGAGCAGGAACTCTGATCCAAAGCGGAAGCCTCCCCAGTGATCAGATCGCTGACGTCGCACGCGCGGCCAGCCAGGGCGCTGTCGCCGGACTGCAGAGTCTTCAAACAGCGGGCATAGTCACAGGTGATGCCGTCTCTGTCTTCACCACATCCATCGTCAGCAGTGTCTCATCCGGCCTTGAAAAAAGCGGCACCGACGCCACGATCGTGGCTCAGGCTCAGACAGGCGCGACCACGGTCGTCGAAAGCGAAGAGGTTCAGGCCCAGATTGAGGCGAGTGCCGGCACAGCAGCGGCCGTGGCCACACCCACATTTTCCGTGCCGGCGGGTTCCTACGCGAGCGCTCTTTCCGTCGCTATCACAACGACCACGACCGGAGCAAGCATTCGCTATACCCTGGATGGTTCCACACCTTCCAGCACCAACGGCACGCTATACAGCAGCGCACTTGCCATCGGCAGCAGCAAAACATTAAAAGCCATCGCCTATAAAACCGGCTGGTCGAATTCTGACGTCGCCACTGGTTCCTATACGGTGAACATTCCCATTTTTGCCGCTGCCAGCACCTATGCCACAGGCCTGAATCCCGAAGGTCTTGCCGCCGGCGACTTGAACGGTGACGGCATCACAGATCTCGCGGTTGGACTTTATAACGGCAAAGGCGTCAGCTTTCTGCTCGGAAATGGCAACGGCACCTTCGCCGCGAAGCAGGATATTTCCAATTCACCCAATAGCGCGGGAACCTTTTCATCCATTCTCACCGCCTCCATCGCTGTCGGTGACATCAATGCCGATGGCAAAGCGGATGCCGTGTGGGGCGCCTGGGGTGATAACTTCCTGAGCGTTCTGACCAATACCACCCCCACGAATGCCACGACGCTGAGCTTTGCAAACAATCAGCCCACCGGCTATAATCCCGGCATTTCCGGCCCGCGTGGCGTTGGCATTACGGATGTGGATGCCGATGGTCTGAAAGATATTGTGATCGGCGAAGCCAACGGAAATCAACTGATCGTTTTTCTGAATCAAAGTGGAACGGTGGGAAGCTTCGTCAAATACGGCACGAACTGGTTATGGAATCCGGATAGCACTGTCTACACCGGCAATGCCCATCCCTGGATGGTGGCCGTTGCCGACTTCAATGCGGATGGCAAGCCTGATGTCGTCGGCGGTGGTGGCTTTGGTGGAATCTTCAGCGTTATGCTGAACGCCACGACGACTGTGGGATCCCCCTCCTTTCAAACGGCCAACCGCATCAATACCGGGACCGCTCTGAGCTGCAGTAACAACAGCACTGTCAGCGTCAGCGACTTCAATGGTGATGGCAGGCCCGATGTCGCCGCATCCTGTCCCACCGCGGGCACGGATAAAATCGCCATCTTTATCAATAGCACAGCCCCCAATGCCATCGCCGCATCCTTCACGGTCAGCAGCATCGATGCCGGCGATTCCCTTGTCGCCGTCACTTCCGGTGATGTCAATGCCGACGGCAAGGCCGACCTTGTCGCGGTCGCCAACACCAGTCCCAACGCTCTTTATGTTTTCCGCGGCAACGGCGATGGGACCTTTGCTGCGGCTGAAACCTACAGCATCGGCACCAGTACTGGCCCGGGGCGGGTTCTGCTCGTGGATGTGAATGCGGACAACCGACCTGATGTGGTGATCACGAATGGTTCCACCAACCAGGTCACGGTCTTTCTGAATCAGACGCCTTAAGGCATGGTTCCCGTCCACGCCCCGGCCACCGTGCGTTCACCCTGGGGCGTGATCAAGCCCCAGCTTCCTTCAAAGGCTGATTTATCGGAATTCAGTTTCCATTGAAACCAGCCTTTTTCTTTTTGCAGACTCCAAAGACCACTGATATATACCCCATGCGCAAACACAGAGGTCAATTCACCTGCCATCTCTTTTTTTCCAGCGCCTGTGAAGCGAAACAGACCGGAATCCCCCTTCAGCTGCACGCGTACCTTACTTCTTTTGCCTCCGTCCGGCAGAGTCATGGCACTGTCCCATACCCCAAGATCGTTTCGTGCTTTGATAATCGCCCGCCTTGCGATAAAGCCAATCGGCTCGTTCGGAGTCGAGAAGACCTGCTGCACATTCGTGATCTGAGCCAAAAGCCGCGGATCCTGATATTTCTTGTGAGCAAAGGCCAGCAGCTCGTCCTTATTGATCTTAAGATCCTTATGCTGGACCACGCAGGCAGGAAGCTCATCGGTCCCGAGGCAGCTGGCGGTGGCCAAAGGTCCCTTATAAACGCGGCCTGGTCCGCTGTTGCTGGTATCACGCGTCAGCTGAATATCAAGCGGGCGTCCGGTGATATCCTGGGGCAGACGGTACTGAAGCTTCGCATCATCCAGCTGAAAGGCTTCCAGCGGAAGTCGGGCCATGGGCTCCAGTTCTTTTTTAATCGGCACATAATAATCCTGAGCCCAAAGGCAAGGGGTACTGACGAGGTTAAACAAAAAGACCAGTCCAATGCGTTTCATGTTGCTATCCTATTGCGATGAGGGTCGAACCAAACGATATTTTGTGCCACGGCCTTTGCCAATCCGCTCCACGAGTCCTTCCTGGCAAAGACTGGAAAGATCGCGGCTCGCTGTGATGCGTGAGGTTCCAAAAAGCTTGACGCAGTCTTCGACATCGATATGAGGCCTATCCGCCAAAGCCTCCAGAATCAAAAGCTGCCGTGAATTCAGAGACGTCGATGCCGGCGGCGCTTCCACCGGGGCAGCCACAAGCGGAGCCTGGGGCGCGGTGGGCTGAAAATTATGAAACTGCAGCAGCACCCCGGGACGCAGGCAGTAACCCTGGGGTCCATGCTCAATCCAGCCACCGGCCGTACCCAGCTGCGTGCGCACCCTTGAAATCAAGGAATACACCAGCGAATCATGCTTGAGCGGATGATAAGCATAACCCCAGATCGCTTCGACGAGCTGCTGTTTTTGAACCCAGCCCTGACTCAGAAGCCGCAAAAGGTCAAGCGTCTGCGGTGACACAAGGCTATCCACGCGGGCGATATCCCCATGATCCACGACTATCAAAGCGCCCTTCGGCATCAGAATATGCAGCGATTGCTCGACGGCCTGCAGCGGCAGGAGTTTACTCAAAAGCCCGAGATAAGGGGAATCCAGGACGATGCCCAGTTTTTGGATGATGCTGCTCTGCGGCGTGCTCAATCCATCCAGGATGTCTCCCAAAGGATCCTCACCACGCGTAGTTTCCAGACGGCGGCCTTCCGCGCGGGCCAGAATGCGCGCTGCGATATCACTGCCGAGGCGTCGCGTCAGACGGCGGCAAGGCTCCTGATAGCTGGCCGGATCTTCCCGCATTCTGAGCCCAAGAATATGAAGCTGCAGCGCCTCATCGAACTCAGGATCCAATGCGGCCTCGGCCTGGATCAGGGATTCCCGAAAGGCCGCGAGATCCCGCCTGAGCCAGCCGATTTCAGCCGCCTGCAGGTGCCAAAAGATTTCGTGACGCCGATGCCGCTCCGCGTAAATCGAGCGGCCGATATCTTCATGCAGGCGACTGGCCTGATTCAATTCGCCCCTCAGGATGAACTGCCGAATCAGCTCCAGACTCAGGGCATTATCACTGTAGTTATTGGCTACGCGACTTTCATCAAGCAGTTCGCGGATGGTTTGAAGCGCATCGTAAGGCGGATATCCAAATTGAATTTTATACATGAGCAGGGAACGATAGATCGCTTTCTCATAGGCGCCGTGTCCTAAATTTTGCGCCAGACCATAAGCCGTCTCCAGCTCCCGAAGTCCGCGGGCCATGCGTCCACAGCCGATCAAGCCATGCCCCAAAAGTTCGGTGGCCAGCATTCTTCCAAAATAAAAATCGGCAGCGATCGCCGCCTGCCAGGCTTTTTGCGCGGCTATCATCGCCTGAATCTTCCGACCGCACAGCTGGCGAAAAAAACCTATGCCCTGCCACACGTAGAAACGTATGCGCCCCTGGTGCCGATCGGCGGGAAGATGCCGCAGCAAAGATAGGTTTTGAGCGAAAAGCGCGCGGGCTTTGCCATAAAGGGAAAGTCGCGCAAAGCCAATCCCTAAATAGAATCGGCAGGCGACGCGTTCCTCGTCGGGCAGCTGCGCAACGACGCTTTGAAAACGAATATCCGCTTCATCAATGCGGCCTTTGAAACATAAGGCACCGATCACAAAAGGCCAGTGCTCCGTCGCGATGGGCTCCCCAAAAGCCTGATCCACGGTGAGTTTCAAAACTTCATCCGTGCGGCCACTGAAAAAAAGCTGAGGCAGCGCAGCCCGGGATGAATTTCCATGTTCGGACGAACTGTTCATGCAAGGCCCAATCCTGGTTTTAATAGATTAGCATCCCATTTTTCATTCGCAGTGTGCAAGATCTGATCGAAGGGCGCCTGGGCCACAGCGATATCGGAGGCTCCGATGAGCAGTATCATGATCAGACGATGAATCATCTTAAATTCCTTTCCCACGACCATCGTGGACTTCTCCCTTGTAAAGAAGAGAGGAGGCCCCCGCAGCTAAGCCCGTCTTGATTCGCATGATGGGATTTGATGGGCTACCCTGTCCGGCCGCTAAATCGATTTTTTCCACTATATACAATATGTTATGAATTTTCTCTCCCCTTATTAACCGCCATTGTGGACGGGCAAAGCCCATCCTTTAGCCCGTCAAATCCCATCATGAGGCTACAGATGGCCTGAGGTGCAACGCCGCGCGGGACGGCCTATAACCGCCCTTGTCAGGTGCTCTGACCCTCACGACGAAAGAAAAGGATAACAAGCATGAAAAAGAATCAAATCGTAATGACAAGCCTTCTGAGTCTTCCCCTGTTCCTGGTTCTGGCCTGCGGTCAGACTTCTCAGAATGATGATGACGAGGATAAAAAAGGCGGCACCACAGCAGGCAATACTGCCAATACCAGTCCTGTGAATCCTGCACCGGCTCCGGCTCCTGCCCCCGCTCCGGCGCCACGCCCTACACTGTCTCCCGCTCCCGCGCCGGCCCCATTGCCAGCCGAGCCAGCCCCTGCAGGCAACTACGTCATCCGCCATGCGAAAGGTTTGCAGCCCGCGGATATTCAAAGAGCCGTCGATCAATTCCGCCTCGACCTGGGCGGTGGGAATAACGCCGGCGCTGTTGGAACACAGGCGCAGGGTCATCGTGAAATCAACTGGGATGGTGTGCCCGCGGATAAATCCTCACCCAATGCTTTCCCAGGTGATTTCTTCAAAGCTCGCGGCGCACTTTTCACAAGCCCTGGTGGTCAGCTGCAGGTCAGCGCCAAGGCCGCGGAAACTCCTGATGTGCTCTTTGCCAACGTGAATCCGGATCTGGCGCAACTCTTCAAAGCCTTCAGCCCGGAAAAGCTCTTTGCTGCTCCTGGAAGTCGCGTGATTGATGTGACCTTCACTGTTCCAGGCAGCAATGATGCCGCCACCGTCACAGCGTTTGGTTCGGTCTTTACGGATGTGGATGTCGCGGGTCAAACCCGCATGGAATACTTCGATCTTTCGGGCCAAAAGATTCTGACAGTCAATGTTCCGGCCGTGGCGCATGCCAATCAGAGTCAATCCTTCGTGGGCGTGTCGTTCACTGACGGCACTCTGATCACCCGGGTTCGTATCATCATGGGTAACGTCACGCTGAATCATTTCACCAGCGAAATGCAAGGTGAAGACGCTGTCGCCGCCGACGATTTCCTCTACGCAGAACCTCAGCAAGAGCCCCTGCGCCTCTAAGCTAACGAAAAGGGCTGCATCCAGAACGGATGCAGCCCTTTTTTTTTTGCGTGGACAGCCGAAGTCAGAAGACCCGTTTCAAAGCGAAAGCGGGCTGCATCTTCGGAACGGCCAACGTCTTCTGTACCATGGCGAGCTTGGCGACGGCCTCGATCAGATACTGGCTTTTGACCGGTTTTGGAAAAAAGGCCTGATAGCCTTCCTCGAAGCTTCTTTGCATCGCTTCCGGGCTGGAATACGCGGAAATCGCAATGGCCGGCACAAAGCCCTCGGCGCCGGACGCTTGGGCCTTGCGAAATTTCCGAATCAGATCAAACCCGTCTTCTTCAGGCATGGACAGATCGCTCAGGATAAGATGAGGTCGGAAGGCTTCCATCAGATCGAAAGCCTCCGCCACCGACGCCGCCCACTTCACCTGGGCACCTTCATGAATCAGCATTCTCGCCAGGATAAAAGCGGTGTCTCCATCGTCATCGACCACCAGCACGCGAAGTCCTTTGATATTCGGAACCTCACGCCCTTCTTCATCTTTTTCCATCATGGTGACATTGGAATGTTCTGGATAACCTTTGAACTTTGCTGTCTTCCTCATGTTGACATCTCGCTAGGACGAAGTTAACGATGATGGGACCCCCTCCCTATTCGAATACCCCCTGTGAGCGAAGATGGCAAACGATTGACTTACTTTATGTACAAAAAAATACCCCAGTGAACACTTGTTTCTGCAATATTTTCCCTGCTCGCGCGTATTCTTCGGGATGACGAAGGAGTTCCCATGAATCCAAACCTTGTCTTACTGGCGTTGATCGCTGCTGGCATTCTTGCCCTTATTGCATGGCACGTTTATCGTTCCGCAAAGCCTTTTACGCGGCTCTGTCTTTACCTCCGATTTTTTCTCGGCTTCATTTTTGTCAGCAGCGGGTTTGGAAAAATCGCCTACATGGCCGGCAAGAAAGTGTTCAGTTTCATCGGTCCCGTCACGCTCGAAGCCATGCTCGCCCCGCATGGCCTCGCTCTTTTCGGACGCTTTATCGCCTGCTCCCAGATCATCATCGGCCTCTGTCTCCTCTCGTCACGACTGGCGACCTTGGGTGCGATCATGCTCGTTCCCATGCTTTTGAGCATCGGCGTGGTTACGGTCTCGATGGATTTTAAAAATACCCCCTTCATCGTCGCCTTTCTCCTGGTCCTGAACATTCTCCTTCTGATCAAGGATTGGCATAAATTAAAATTTATTTGGGCCGAATCCACGGAGCCTCTGAAACCTCTGCCCCTGACTTTTCGGTGGCGCAAGGCCGACGCTATTTGGTCAGTCGGTGCGCTGCTGATGCTGGCCTCCATCGCCGTTTTCCATGCGGCGCCTGCGTTGGGCAAACCCATCATGGGCTGCGGACTTCTCATCATGCTTCTGAGCGCAGTCGTTTATCTGCGTCCTGTCGCCTCCTCCCTCCACAGTAAAAATCGCAATCCCGGCAGCTGAGCCTGCCGCACTCATTGGAAATTCGGCATAGCCTTTGCTTCTCTTCAAGGCTGTGCGTTCACGCGCATTATTGAACACGTCCAATCAAAGGATTCATCATGCAAAGAGAAACAACGATCAGGGACGTATCAGGCGTCAGAAGCCGCATTTCCTGGGGAGCAGTATTCGCAGGCTTTTTCATTGCTCTTGTGAGCGTCGTGCTCCTGACGAGTCTCGGTTCTGCCATCGGTTTCACGGCCGCGCGATCCAACGGCGTCGGCACCGATCAGATTACGACGGGCGCAGCCATTTACGGAGTGCTCGTCACTCTGTTTTCACTCTTTGTGGGCGGATGGGCCACCAGTCAATGCGTGGCTCGTGAAACGAAGCTCGAAGCGGCCTTTTCTGGAATCGTTCTTTGGGGCGTGACCTTTATCGCACTCATCTTTCTTGCGCTCAATGGCATCAGCCTTGGCCTGGGCACCGTGATGGGCATCAACACACTCATCAGCAATCATCTGATGACCATGGAAATGCGTGGACTCGCCGAGAATCTGGCCCTGACTCCCGAGCAGATGATCGCCTTCCAGGAGATGATGCGAACCACAATCAATCAGGCCAATGTAGCGGCTGCAACCTGGTGGTCCTTCGCGGGACTCATCCTCTCCGTTCTGGCCACCGTGCTCGGCGCGGTCGTGGGCAGCGGCCCTGCCCTTGCCGTGCGGCGTCTGAGTCTGCGTCATCCAGCCAAGAACGCCCACGCCGTCCGTATGTAAAGTCGCCGGCGTCGAGGGCTGGAAAATCTTGCGGATAGAAGCAGGATTTTCTTCTATACTGCGGGCTCTTTTTGACCTTGCATGCAACTGAGGTGACACCATGGATCTTATGCAGGCGATTGAAAGCCGACGCGACACACGACATTTCACGGACGAGGCGGTACCGAAAGCCGTCCTCGACAAGGCCCTCATGGCCGCGCTGCATGGTCCATCCGTGGGACTTTCCCAGCCCTGTCGCTTCCTCGATGTCAGTGATTCTCCAAGGGCAGCTCTCATTGAAAATTTTACCAGTCAAAGAAGCAAAGCGGAAACGGCTCTCGATGAGCCTGACCGTCTTCGTCTTCACCGCTCCCTGAAATTGGAGTCTTTAGCCGAAGCGCCCATACTGCTCGCCACGTTTTGCGCCTATCCCGAGGAAGAGTATACGATCGGCGTCATCGGCAATATGCGCGCTGTGGAATGGAGCTGCGCCTGCGCGATTCAAAATCTTTGGCTATCCCTGACCGCTGATGGCTATGGCGCCGGCTGGGTCACGATCCTTGATTTGAAGGCAATCGCAGCCAGATTGAAAACGCCCGAAAATTGGGAGCCGATGGGCATCCTCTGCATAGGGAAACCCGCTACCGATTATGAAGGCCGCCCCATGCTGGAACATCTGGGCTGGAAAAATAGGGAATTGAACCTGGATGCCTTTTATTCCGTGGCGCATCTTTCGTGATTCACCAGCTGTTGTCTTTGCCTGTGACAGCTCCAGGAACCTGGGCATGAAGGGTCGCGACAAGTCGTGAAGACTTCAATACCTGCGTCGCGCCATGCTTCTTGCATTATCCATCAGAAGAGTAATGCAACGAAGGAAAACAGTTCATGCCACTGAAAAGCCTCAGTCTCATTCTTTACGCGGCGTATCATTCCCTGCAGCCCTGCGAGACTGTTTTCCAGGAAACAGCCCGAGCTGCGAACCCTTCCGTGAATTTCAAAGAGGAGCAGCCTTATCTGGAGGAATTCGCCAAGGCTGCCTGCAAAACCACCAATCCCGATGTGCTGTGGTTGATCGCCCAGCAGGAAAGCAATTTCCGTTTCACCATCGTCCGTGCGAATGGGCCAGAGCCCAGGCTTTACCGGGGCAAGGAAGCCGTCAACTTTCTGAAGACGCTTCGCAGCGCTCCCGAAGATTCCCGGCCCAATGTCGATATCGGCGTTTTGCAATTCAATTGGGGATGGCACAAGGATGGCTTTCAAAGCGATGCCCAGGCCGCGCTCTCGCCCAAAAAACAGGTGGACTATTTTCTGAAGCGTTTTGGCAACGAAATCTATCGCCGCTGCGAAGATCAGTGGGTGGGCTGCTATCATAATCAGACCAACCAGGAGCGGGCGAGCCGCTATCAGTCGGCCGTGCTGAAGAAGGGCAAGACCCTTGCCCTTCACAGCCTCTATTGGCTGCGGAATTACCGAAAACAGCTGAGTGAGAGCGAGCGGCAGGTTTTGCCAACAGTTAAAAAAGATGACTTCTATCGCATCTTCGAAACGGCTCAGGGTTTTCCCCTGCCCCGCCGCCACATCTTTCATTTCGTGGATGATGGCGTTCCGCAGAATCAGGATCCCTTACAGGACATCAATTTCGAGAGCTGAGTCCGGGCGGTTTTAGACCCGCTCATGAACCGAATCGTATTCAAACTCGTAGTCATCCGGGATATCGTCATAAGCCTCGCTCGACTCCTCGGCCGCGGAGGCCTGCATGTTCAGCGCTCGCGCCCGATTTCTTTCCTTGACCCGCACGCGATCACCAAAACGATTCAAGACCTCCAGCATGTGATCCACGGCGTCGGCCAGGGCCACATAGAGATTGGGCGAAGATTTCTGCAAACGTATGCCTCGATAGCGACCCGAGTGAACATGAATCTTAATGGAAAAGAGATCAGGGCCTGCCTGGACGGGTGAGTTCAGCATCTCCAGGGTCACCGATATTCCGCTGGGCGGCAGATCCGGAAATTTACTGATGACGGATACCAGTCTTTCCGTGACAGCTCTTTGGGCCAGTTCCGATCGCTCCATATTTTTGAAAATGACTTTGATCATAAATCTTCGCCTTTCCTGTCTGGGGCCCTTGTTCGAAACGATTCCGAACACTAAGAACTCTACGGAAGACTTCGTGAATTGCTAAAATAGATAAAAAGACTATTTAGATTCGCTTTTGCGAATAACCGAAAGCCCGAAGCGTCCTTCCAGGCATGAGGGGCTGCAGAAAAATCACAGGTATTCTTTTTTCAGGTAGCGATTGTGCCAGCGGCGAAGACTCACAGCCATCAAACTCCCTAAAAGAGCGCAGAACATATCCGACTGCGTATCCCAGCTATCACCCTGCGTACCGAGGAAAGCATCCGCCCCCTGCCCCAAGGCCAGGGCCGCCGCCCATTCGGCTAACTCATAAACTGCGCTCACCGAAAGACAAAAGCTCACGACGATGGCCGCCAAAAGCAGTCCATCCCGCAGCGGGGTCTTGCGCAGGAGCCACTCGCGAAAAATAAAGGCCGGCACAAATCCCTGCATCAGGTGGCCGATGCGATCGTAATGATTGCGGCTGAAATGAAAGAGGTCCTGCATCCAAAAACCCAAGGGAACCTCTGCATAGGTGTAATGTCCACCGAGCATCAGGACCCCCGCGTGCAAAGCCATAAGGCGCAGAGTCCAAAGACTGAATCGCACGCGAAAAATAAGAAGACAGGGCAGGATGATGAAGACCGGCAGATTTTCCAAAAACCAGGTCGTTCGATCAGCTTTGGGCGCGATGCCCAGCGCGATTTCAAAAATAATCACCAATGCGAGTAGAATTCGCCGTTCACTCATATCATTCCCGTCATCTCAGCAGCTAACGCCAAGCCTATGAACGTTTTTCCTCAGGAGCTACAGGACAACGCCGAGCAGCCCGCTTTATTTTCAGCCCATGCGGGGCGTTTGGCCGCCAGCTCCGCCTCGTCCGGCTGCTCGTCATAAGGCGCCTTCATCACGCGCAGCAAACGGTTGATCAGGGAGAAATCCCCCTCTTCAGCTGCGTCTATGGCCTGCTGACTCAGATAATTTCTTAGAACATACTTCGGATTGTTTTCATTCATGATGCGGCGTCGTTCCGCGTCCGCCCGTGCACTCGCCCGGCTGCGCGCCGCATAGCGGTTCAGCCAATCGACGAAGGCCGTTTCGTGCTGGGATGAAACAGACGGCTGATAAAAAGCAGCACGCACCGTTTCCAAACGCTCCTGCCCGCTTTCGGGATCCAAAGGAATGTCGGCCAGACGGCGATAGAAAATCGTCATATCCGTCGGCGTCAAAGCAAAAAGATCATCCAGCTCGACGATCAACTGGCGGTCGCTTTCCTGGGAAAGATCGGCAAGACCGAGTTTGTCCGCCATCATTCGCTGATAAAAATAACTGAAGGAGCGGTGAAAGACATTCATCCCTTCTTCAATCACTTCCGGTCCTGGAAAAAGCGAAACCAAAGCCTGCCCCAGCTGGGCCACATTCCAAAGGGCCACGGAGGGCTGATTGCCGTAACGATAGCGCCGTTGCCCGGCATCGGTGGTATTCGGCGTCCAATTCGGATCAAAGACATCGAGCCAACCATAGGGACCGTAGTCGATCGTCAGCCCCAGTATGGACATGTTATCGGTGTTCATCACTCCGTGCACAAAACCCACGCGCTGCCAATGAGCGATCATGCGCGCGGTTCGCCGGCAGATTTCCATATACCACTGCGCATAAACCAAAGGGTCCTGGCGATCAAATTCGGGATAGTGCTGCTCCAGCACATAATCAGCCAGCTGTTTCAGTTCTTCCCTTTCCTCATGCGCCGCCAGGATTTGAAAATTGCCGAAACGCACAAAACTCGGAGCCACGCGCGTAACGATCGCGCAGCGTTCCATTTCGGGATGACCATCATAGAACATGTCGCGCACGACCTTGTCATCGGCGGCGATCAGAGCCAGCGCCCGGGTGGTCGGCACACCGAGATGATGCATGGCTTCACTGCAAAGAAATTCCCGGATCGACGACCGCAGCACCGCACGTCCGTCCGCCCGCCTGGAATAGGGTGTGGGCCCCGCGCCTTTCAGCTGAAGATCCCAGCGCTGCCCGGCTTCGTTCACGATTTCCGTAAGGGTAAGTGCCCGTCCATCACCCAGCTGCCCGGCCCATTGTCCGAACTGGTGTCCACCATAACGGGCCGCATAAGGCCGCATCGCCGGCAGAAGTTGGTTGCCCGCTAGAATGGCGATTGTCTCGTCATCATGGTTGCGAGGTCGGGCAAGTCCCAGGATCGCGCCCACTTCATCCGACCAGGCGAGCAGCTGGGGATTGGTCACAGGAGTCGGCTTTACGAAAGAAAAACAGGCGTTCTGGACAGGCCTGGACCGATTCAGATCCTTCGGGTCGGCCGGCAGGGTCCGTACAAAGCTATCGTCCAGTTTCACAGTATCCCACGTGCTCATAGTCACCCCATTCCTCAGCGTTCTTCTCATAAAGACCTGATTCCTGGGGTGGATACAAGCTGGTAATGTGGCCGGTCATTCCACCTTCAGTGCGCATAGTGCTGGCTGAGAACGCGCACATCATCGGGCCCAAGAAGGGAACGCTTGGGATCGCGCATCTGCGGATACATGAACGATCGTCGGTCCTGGGTGTGCCCCAGCCCCACGGCATGTCCGAGTTCATGCAGGATTGTGGCCCTGAGAACGCGGCTATGGATGGTCGAACTGCGGATCATGATATCCGCTTCGTAAAGCTGCTTTTTGGAGGTGATGAGTTTGGTGATGGCCAGCGAAGCCGGATTTTTCTCGGCAACCCGCGTGTAGACCTCATCTGACACTTCCACGACGGCGTTGATTCCATTCCGGCCCCGGTATTCCTTTTCGCCGTCTTCGATCTGCCGAATGCCTTCAAACAGCACCAGCTGAAAACCGACCGCCTGGTTGATTTCTACGGCGGCGTTTTCGATCGCATTATAAAGCTCAAGATTATCCGAGCCTACATAAAGAACGAAGGGCCTGCTGACCCACTTTGCATAAAAAGAGGGCTCCGCGAAAGGCAGGTCCTCCGTCGTTTCGTAGGCCAAAGGTGTTGTCTCCACGTCCATATCACGACCAGGAGTCTGGCAACCGACGAGCACGAGCAACGCGAAAAGTGCTGCTTTCACGAACACCTCAAGGCAAGGCGACAGGGGCGCGATGGACCAGAGGGGGCGTATCGCCGGCCCGCGGTGGGTCGTGGGGCAGCTTCAGCCCCCGGCAAACCGCTGCATCCCGCAGCAGACCGAGGGTCAACTCCACCTGCGGCATACCGCAGCGAATGAACCGCACCCCCGAGACATCTCATCCCGCTGTCGAGTCATACTCTTTTTTGTTTAATCAACTATAGAAGCGAAGCCCCCCAGGAGGGAAGGACTTTATTGCGCAGTTGACTCCGGCCGCGAAATTCACCATATTTAACCAGTCAGTTAATTAGCTAAAGGGTTAAATAATGCATGATCCTCTTAGCCAGACATTCGCCGCCCTTGCGGATCCGACACGACGCGCAATCCTCGCCCGTCTTTCGCAAGGTGAGGCCAACGTCTCCGAACTCGCCGAACCCTTTTTGGACTCGATGAGCCTCCCCGCCATCACCAAGCACATCAAAGTCCTTGAGAAAGCCGGATTGGTCACAAAATCCGTCGAGGCCCAATATCGCCCCTGCAAAATCAAAATTGAGGCTCTTAAAGACGCTGCAGATTGGATGGAACCGTATCGGGTCTTTTGGGAAGAGAGTTTCGATCGACTGGATGAATATCTCAAAACTGTTGTACCGAAAAAAGATACGAAAGGAAAAAACCATGTCCGCAAAAAGTAAGCCCAATGAATTGAAAATCACGAGGATCTACGATGCTCCAGTCACCACCGTCTGGGAGGCCTGGACCGATCCCGTGCAAGCCGCCAGGTGGTGGGGGCCGCGCGGATTTACTCTCACGACCCATAGCAAGGATTTGAAAGTAGGCGGCCATTGGCATTATACGATGCATGGGCCGGACGGAACGGATTACCCAAATCGAACAGTCTATCACGAGGTCGAGCCTCTCAAGCGCCTTGTCTACGACCACGGCGCCACCGAGAATACTCCCCCTCTCTTCCGGGTCACGGTCACTTTCAAACAGATCGGCAATCAAACCGAAATGGAAATGACCATGGCCTTCCCTTCGGCCGAAGTCGCCAGGCAGTCGAAAAAATTCATCAAGGACGCCGGTGGCAACTCCACCTGGGACCGTCTCGCCGAGTATTTGGACAAGGACGAAGTATTCGTCATCAACCGAAGCTTCGCAGCGGAACCGGAAAAAGTCTTTGCCATGTGGACCGATCCCAAGCTCGTCGCGCAGTGGCTGGGCCCGGTCGGGGTTCGCATGGAATACCTCAATGCCGAGATCGCCGAAGGAAAGACGGCGTTTTATAAGATGACCTATGATTCAGGGCTCGCCATGTTCGGGAAGATGAGCTACCGAAAAATTCGCAGTCCCCATGCGCTCGAATACACCCAGATCTTCTGCGATGAAAAAGGCCAGCCCTCGAAGCATCCGAACGTTCCGGTTTGGCCCGCGGTTATGCTCACGCGTGTTCAGTTCACGAAAGAGGACGAGGGCCAAACGCGGGTCACCCTCACTTGGGAACCTTTCGGTGATGCATCTCAGGACGAACGCGCAGCCTTCGCCGGCATGAAAACCGGCATGTCCCAGGGATGGACGGAGGCCTTCGATAAGCTGGAAAACCTGCTCCTGCCCCGTTAAAAAAGGATCGTGGGACGCGGCAGCCAAGGCTGCCTTCCCAAGCTCCACCCCTTCGCGCAACCGCAAAACAATCCCGTACATCCCATGCATATTCAGGATCTTCCCTCGGCCTATCCAAAACTTGCGCGCAAATCATCGCGGATTCCTTGATTCTTATGCACGATTACCTGCCACTCTTCATATCGAGGCGCCAAGGGCGAAGAGGAAACTATGGAGGCCATGCAGCCCATATCTCATACTTACCGTAAGTAAGACTGGACCGAGGAGGCCTGACGTCATGCAGCAAAGTATGGGATTTCGACAAGCCTTCCTGCCTATCCTGCTTTTTTTCCAGCTCACAGCCTGTCGGGATGAAGTGAGCGTGGACGTTGTCGAACGCGTTCCTGCCTCGAAGGATGTGGCCGTGACCTACGAATCAGGCTCCCGAATCATCGTAAGTCAATTCGCTGATAAGAAAAATCATCCTCTGGTCCTGTCGAGTCCAGCCTCCATTTGCAGCGACATCACCTATTACAATGCCGAGGGCGCCCTGTCTCAGGGAACTCGCGATTGCGATTCGCTGCGTGCCGACCCCAATCTCACAGCTTCGAATATTCGAACGGGTGTTACGATTCTTGGGATCAAAGGCACGCTGCAAAGTGTGGACGAAACACCGGAATTAATTCCTGCCAACATCCGCAGTGGCGTCGCGATTGGAGGCATCACAGGCACGATGACGTCACCACCTGCGGATTGCTTCGCGGAAGGTGAAACCGGCTGCGTGATCACAGGAAGTTTCAAAGCAACTCAGATCAGCCAGGTGGCCGGCAAGGTCATCGCCGGTCAAACCGTTGCCGGCGTCAATGGCAACGTCACGCTCCCTTCGTCGGGCAAAGTTCTGAGCGGTACGACCTATGGTTCGAACGGAAGCCTAAGCGGAACGCTGACTCTTCCCGCAACGACCGCCGTGCTCACCGGCACGGGCGCTTACGGTGATCCTTCTGCTGCCCTGGTTCCCGCTTATGCTCCCGATTTTCCAAGTGCAGCCAATGTTCGCAACAATGATACCGTGAATGGCGTCACGGGCACTCTGGGCGACTGCACCACTGACGGCAGCATTGCCTGTCTAGCCAACGGCAGTTATCCAGCTGCCGACATGTCTCTGGCAACAGCTGGCAACATCCGAAGCGGAGTGACCATCGCAGGACAACTCGGAGCCTATCCGTCCGGGACCTACCGCTTACCTTCCGCATCGACCGTCGCGGACCTTACTGATACAAATTTCGCCACGCAAATGAAATCCGCAACCGCTTTTGAATATTGGGGCTCGGACGGCAGCCATCATACGGGCGCCGGAGACGCGGATATCGCTGCCGCGAACCTTGTCGCCAACATTGATGTCTTCGGAACTCTCGGCACAGCAGCCGCGGTCCCATGCTCTGCCAGCACAGAGACATCCTGCATCGCGGATAACGCGTGCCGCTGGACAGGATCGGCCTGCGAACTGAACCCTTGGAATATTCGCAGCGGCATTTCTCTTTCAGGTCAACTCGGACTCATGAAAACCAACTGCCGTAACCGGGCCAATAGCGCGATCTATAATTCCGATTTTTCAATGCCCGGCACCGCAGGGACCACTGCGGGTTTGGTCGTAGACTGGTGGGATAGCATCAACAATCATAATGCCAACCTTAACGCTCTTCCCACCGAGCTGCCCACGGGCTGGACGGCTCAAAACGTCTGCGGCAAGGAACTGTGGTCGGATATGACGAGCGACGGGGCCTGCGATAGTGCTGCCGATAACTGCGTGATGCGGGATAACAACTCCGGTCAGATTTGGAGTGAAAGCTATCCCGTGGCATCCACCGCACCCGCCGTTACAAAACTGGATTGGTCTCAGGCTGTGGCGCATTGCGATGACCTTGACTTCGGTGGCCGCACGGACTGGCGTTTACCGACCAATATGGAACTTACCGCGGTTTATCATCACGGCATCCGGGAGCTTGGATTTAAAGGCGGGGGTTCCATACGCCCCAGCGGAGATTCGCTCGACAACAACGATATGTTTATTTCGGATGTGGACACCTATGTTTGGAGCGCAACCATGCGATCATCCACCACAGGCACAGCCGAGTATGTTTATCTTGGTGAAGGACGCAGCTCCAGCCTGGTTAAAACGGATAATGCGACGATAAGCGTGCTGTGCACGGCTCCCTGAATTTTGCCTGAAAAAGGACGGAAGCAACTATGGGTTTGTGCAGATGCTCACACGATTGGTCCCGCCTCGTCCCATTCCTGGGGATCCTTTTGCTGACGCTGAGCTGCGGCAAGGGCTCTGGCGTAAAACGGGAAACGGTTGTGAAGGCTGAAGCCAAGGACGCTACGGTTTATGTGCCCGGCGCCCAGGTCGCGGTTACTCAACCGAAAGATAAAGCCGTCTATAAAAATCAAGGTGGAGAGGTGGCCCCGCTGATGATGCTGGAGGCTTCCCGCGTCTGTGATGATATGATGTTCTATAATGGTGAAGGTGAGCTGGTTCAAGGCACGCGGGCATGCTCGGGCGGCGCCGGCTTGAAACCGGAAAATATTCGCTCGGGGGTCACGATCGGTGACATCACCGGCACTCTGGTCGATATTCAGGATGAAATCGAACTCAAAGCAGAGAACCTCCGCATGGCTGTCACGATTGGCTCTGTGATCGGGGCATTCGTGGCAAGTCCTGACGACTGTGCGAGTGAAGGCAGCACGTCGTGCGTGGCCAACGCCCAATACAAACCGGCTCTGACGACGGGACTGGCCAGCAAAGTGCTGGCGAGTCAATCCATAGCTGGAGTCAGCGGCAACATCGTTCTGCCGCTTGCAGGCAAGGTTCTGAGTGGAACGAGCTATGGAATCAATTCCACATCCATGGCGGGTACTCTCGCCCTTCCCGCGGCTGCATCCGTGCTCTCAGGAACAGGAAGCTATGGAGATCCCGCATCACCCACAACGCCAGCTTACGTGCCGGACTTTCCCAGTCCCGCCAACGTCCGGTCGTTGGATAGCAGCAATAACGCCAGCGGAACTCTCCTGGATTGCAGCAGCGATGGCGCGACAGGCTGCGTGACGTCCAATCTCTTTAAAGCTGCGAATAAAGCCCTGGCAACGGCCGGCAACATTCGTTCGGGCGTGACGCTTGCAGCTGAGTCCGGTGACTATCCATCATCGACCTACACGCTGCCCTCAGCGTCCGCCACAGCTGATCTGGACAGCGTAACCTTTAACGCCAAAGTCAAAGCCAGTGCGACCTTTGAATATTGGAGTTCCGATGGGACTCATCACAGCAACGCAGGGGATACAGGCATCGCGGCTGAAAATATTCGCAGTGGGGTGACTATATTCGGCACCACGGGTACGCTGCCGGCTCCATCCTGTTCGTACAGCACTCAAGGGAGCTGCACGGCCGACAATACCTGTCGCTGGACGGGTTCAGCGTGCGAAATCAATCCCTGGAACCTTCGGAATACCGTTACGATTTACGCCAAGACCGGTACCATCAAGAACAATTGCCGCAACAGGGTCAACAGTTCAGCGTATAACTCAGACCTGTCTCCGCCGGGAAACGGTGCTATCACGAGTGGTTCAGCGATCGATTGGTGGGATACCATTGGCAACGTTTTCAATAACGCTTTTCCTACGCTGCAGCCTACAGGCTGGTCCACCGAAAATGCATGTGGCAAGGAACTTTGGTCGGACCTTACCCCGGATGGTGCCTGTGACAGTGCAGCAGACGACTGTATGATGCAGGATAATGTCACGGGTTTGATCTGGTCAGAAAGCAGCCCTGTCGGCGGCGGGGCCGCGAGCAATACGACAAAAGACTGGTCGCTGGCTGTCGAGCATTGCGCGAGTCTGACTTTCGGTTCTCGCAGCGATTGGCGACTTCCAACGCAGATGGAAATGCAGAATGCGTATAATCATGGGATCAGTCAGTTGGCTTATAAGCAAGGTGGGACAACAGCCCGTCCTGGTGGGGATACACTGGATAATAACAATTTCTTCATGGCGACGGTGGGAAGCTACTGGTCAGCGACGACGAAGTCATCAGATACCACATATGCCTATAACTTGCATATGAATCAGTCTTATTCCAACGATGTTCTGAAGACCGCGACTCACATCCCTATCTGTGTTGCGCCTTGATTCGCGATTCGCCCAGACAAATCAGGATTAGGAAAGAACCCTGATTTGTCTGCGTCCGCGACGACCTAGGTTCAGGTCAAAGGTCCTCTGCGACGTGTGAAGAAACTGATCACGACGGCAGCCAGGAACACGAAGAAAAGAATCTGGGCGATGGATGCGGCTGTGCCTGCCAGGCTGCCGAAACCAAAGAATGCGGCGATGACGGCAAGCACGAGGAAAATCATAGTCCACTGAAGCATGTTAGGTACCTCCTGATTGATGTGTGAGGACTCTCTGTCCCTATTCTCATCAATGCAAGGATCGTGCACAGGCCATGTCAGCCACTATGGCATTTAGCTTTGAACTATCCTACTATGGTCTTCACGATTTGACTCGCTTCGCGACCATCGAATCGGCCTTTGATTTGTGGCGTAATCGCTTTCATCACGGTTCCGAAATCAGCGCCTGGATTGCTGCTGACAAATTCCTTCACCATGGCTTCAAAATCTTCTTTGCTCAAAGGCTGAGGAACATAGGCCGCGAGATATTCGATCTCTTTTTTGATTTTGGCCACCTCGTCCGATCCTGCTGGAAACTGTTCGATCGAATCCTTCAGTTTCTTCACATGGGCAATGGCCACCTCGGCATCCGCCTTCGGCTTCGCGGAGGTATTGTTTTCAATAAAGGCACTTTTCAAAAGGCGCAGCGCGTCAAGTCGACCTTTATCCTTGGCCTTCATGGCAGCTTTGATATCTTCGGTTACTCGTTCCAGCATACAGGGCTCCTTTCAGACTTGAGAAGCCCTACTCTACTCCAATCCCAGGCCCGAGCCCAAGCACTTCATGTTGGGGGAAAGCTCGGTCAGAAGGAGAAGCCGATGACAAGGCTGGGCCGAATAAACGAGGGCATGCGCAGGCGCTCATCCATTCTGCGTTGTGAACGCTTCCTATCGCTGTCGGTGGCTGTTATTTTGTAAACATTTTCTGTCCGCCGATGAAAAGACTGACTCATACCAACTTCCTCGGTGCTGATGCTTGACCGCTCCCAAAAATTATCTGAATAGGTATAGTGCAGACTGTTTCAGGTAAAAGACTGAACCTCGGCCTTGAAGCTTTGCTCGTCGAACCCCGAAAACCACATGAAGACTGTTGAAGATAATCTCATGGAAAGCGCTCCCCTTTCATCTATCACAGTCCTCGAATTCTCGATTATGACGTCAGATATAATTCTCCAAAACCCGTGGTCAAGACTCTGATAACGCACAGGAAAAACCGCTGGTTGGAGAAGCTTTCAAGTATGGGCTCACGAACACCGAGAAGACCTTCAGAACCCGAGTATGCGACACTCAGGTAAGGGGTACACTGTGCGACCTTTACAATTTCTACCAGCAATCCTGGTCTTCGCCCTTGCGTGCAATGACACCGCGGTGAAGCCCTCCAAAATCTTTGGACAGTCCGATCAGCAGACTGCAGATGCCCGGACAGAAACCAAAGGCACAGACGAATTGAGTGCCAATGCCGAGGGGCAGGAAGGCGTCCTGCCTCCCGCCAACATTTCGGGCAGTTATCTCATCGATTGTACAATATTCGACAGTCAGAAATCACAGACGAGCCCCGCTCAGGTCAACTTTGCCTGTGGTGTTTCCCGTAAATCGGGTGGAGCCGTGGCCAGCGACGGACAATGGAAGGGGACCATCCTCAATCCGACAGCCGATGAGACTCTTCAAACAAGGGATGCGAAGACAGGCCTGTTTCTGCTCACGACCACAAAACCTGAGCAGCTCGTGACAGCCATGAACAAGGTCAGCCTTAGCTTTGATGGTACGATTGAAGGCCAGAAAGTGTCTCTCACGGAAACAGGACAAAGAACACTGTCACGCGATCTCGCGCAGGTCCAAAGTTTGATCATCCGCACCAGTTTCACGGTCCAGATCGTGTCTGGAACCCGAACGGGCCTCGTGTATTCGGGTACATTTCAATATGACTCCAGCATGCTTACGGGAGCCGCGCAGGAGACTCTGGAAGCGCAGAACCTTCAGTTTAACTATCTGACCCCTCAGGCTCAGCAGTTCGATTCCAAAGGCATACTCAACTTCGTCAACGGCAGGTTCGTATCTTTGGTGGTTGCGGGAGGTCCCGCTACTCAGCGTTTTGGTATAAACACAGGCTTTGACCGGAATCAGTTTGGTCGGCCGGAAGAAGCCTTCGTTCCGAACGGTGAGCAATTTTTTGGTTATCTCGCGACCGATGGCTTTGTCGATGGGGCAGGAACTCTGCGCTATAGTTTCCTGTAAGCGTTATCCTAAACAGACCTTTTAACGCCGCTCATCCAAATATGCCGCGACCACTTTCCTGAACGCTTCATCTTTTAAGGCCTCATGGAGCGTCCACTCAAAGGGAGTCAGGTCTTCCATCTTTCTTTCCCAAAACGCGGTATCGACCATCAGCAAGGCCTCAGAAAAGACCAGAGCCAGGTCATATCCAGTCATCTGCAGACTGGAAGCCAGCGAAATCAGCCTCTGCGCACCATCAGGCAGCTGATCGACAGCCAGGTTCAAAGTAAATACCGTTTTCGCACCGAGATACTCGTTGCCGAAAATGTCCCTTTCCACCCTCGGCTGCCGTCTTTTCTTCGGTTTTGTTCCAGGATCATTTTTCGTGAGTTCGTCCATGGATTCAAACTCCGCTCTTGAATATTCCGCCAGAGGCCGTCAGAACATCCTAGCATAGAGCCCCATAAAAAATGAAGGCAGCCACACCGCCAGGGTTGCTGCCTTTTCCTCTGGTTTTTCCGATTTTAAAGAACTGTGGGAGCTACGAAATCAAAGCGTGTGCCTTCGGGATTGGCTGCTGTCTTCAGATACGAAATCTGCAGTTTGCCGTTCACAACGTTAAGGTCGCAGCCTAACTTCCGCCATTCTTCGGTATAAGGCTGTTTCACTGTAAAATTCTTGCAAAGAATGAACAGCTTCTTGGCCTCCCCGCCTTCGGGACTTTGCTGAGGTTTATCAGCTGCCGCATGGGGCTCGTGCAGGTGCCCGCTCAATGCAATCAAGGCTCCATCCTTCTCCGACTGTTCAAAATCATGACCTTGCCAGGTCTTGGGGTAGGCCTCTCCAATTTTGTAAGCAAACTGATCCCCGAGGTAAACGGTGGAACTGAACTTGAACACGGAGCCTTCCCGCACTATGTCCCCGTACTTCAATCCAGGCGTCGCCAGGAACTCGACATATTCACCTTCCAGATCTATAGCACCATAAAGCTGAACGCCGAGCGTCTCTGTAAGACCCGCTGCACGACTCAGCAGACGAAGTTGCCTTTCCAATGTTTCGTCATTCTCAAAACCCACCATCACTTCCAAGGTACGCTGGGCAGGATCAATATTCGTTCCTATATCATGGAGGTGACTCTTATTCGAAACACCACAGCTCATGACCGTTGCAGATAGCACAAGACCCGACATCAATCGCATGGGAACTCCTTGCATTACTGGTAAATATGCAGCATTTTCATGGAAGTCCCTTTGAATTTTTCAGAAAGCACGCGGGGTGTCAAGGGATTCGGTTCAAATCTCTTGCAGCGAGGAGGCTTTGATGCAAAATAAATTCTTTAAAACCGCAGAGGCCTTTCGAACCTGGCTAAACAAAAACGGTAGGCAGGAAACCGAAATCTGGGTCGGGTTTTATAAGAAAGATTCTGGCAAAACCGGAATGTCCCTGAAGGAAGCCATTGACGAGGCTCTGTGTGCAGGCTGGGTGGATGGCCTCAAGGGCAGTTTGGATGACATCAGCTATCGCATTCGCTTCACACCTCGCAAACCGAAAAGTGTTTGGTCGAAGATCAACATCGGCCACGCGGAACGTTTGATCAGGGAAGGCCGCATGACTCCCGCAGGCCAAGCCCAGATCGAAGCGGCGAAGGCGGATGGACGTTGGGAACGAGCCTATGAAGGTGCGAAAAATGCGGAACCACCGGAAGATTTTCTAAAAGCACTGAATAAAAATAAAAAAGCCAAGGCCTTCTTCAAAACGCTGAATCGCGCTAATACCTTTGCCATCTACTTTCGAATCACGAATGCGAAGAAACCGGAAACGCGCCAACGCTGGATTGAACGCATCATCGCGATGCTGGAAAACGGCGAGACCTTTCACTGAAAAAAAAGACCCGAACAGCTTCCGCCATTCGGATCTTTTTTATAAGCTTTGCTATCAGGCTCACCGAAAATCTCTTTCCAGATGAACCCAATAAAAACAAAAACTCACTTCGAGTAAAATTCGATGATCTGACCAATCTCAATAGGGAAAGGCACCGAATCACGAGTCGGCAGACTCACGACGGTCGCGTCTTTCGCGCCTTCGTCGAAGCCGATCCACTCAGGGCGAACCAACGAGAGTTGCTCCAGGGAGGCTTGGACGTGAGTGAACTTGGTCGCTTTGTCGGCGAGGCTCACTTTGTGGCCTTTTTTCATAAGGAAAGAAGGCTTGTTCACGCGCTTGCCATCGACTTTGATATGGCCGTGAACGATCAGCTGACGAGCAGCTGGGATAGTTGCAGCGAAACCAGCACGGAAGACGAAGTTATCCAGGCGACGCTCAAGGAACTGAAGGAGGTTTTCGCCGGGATCGCCGCGCATCTGGAAGCTCATATCTACGAAGCGGCGGAGTTGTTTTTCGCCGAGACCGTAGTTGAAGCGCAGCTTTTGCTTTTCACGCAACTGGGTACCGTAAACGCTCACTTTTTTACGGTGGCGGCCTTGGTGCATTCCAGGGGGATAAGCTTTACGCTCGTCCCACTTCTTACGGGACAGACCAGGCAACTGTACGCCCAGCGAGCGCATGATTTTTAAACGGGGGCCTTTAAAACGAGCCATTCTAACCTCAAAAATACGATCGGTTTCTCGTCAACGGTGGCGAGAATTACACGAATTGTCGGCCAGGATCAATGAAAATATAGGCTTGGCAGGCTTTTGCGGGCGGAAAAGGGCGGCTTTCGCGCCGCCCTGGCAGAGTTTGGATGGCTCCTACTCAATCTAAAGGCGGAACCTGGGCCTCCTGAGTCGATTCACGCACAATCGACATATTCGGCCGGGCCGGGAACAGGCTCAGATCATCCAGCACATGCTGCAGAACCTGAGTGCCGCCGCCCAGGGCGACCTGCTGCTCCCCACGGAAACTGGGAACCAGCCACTCATTCACCGACAGCGGACTGGTGCGGCCGTACTTGTCTTCCAGACCTTCGACCATGGCCTTGAGCCTTTGCGTCTGGCTGCGCCAAAGCCCCCCGATCACAACGCGGTCGAGCTGCAAAAGAGCCTGTGCATTGTAAAGCGTCAAGGCCATACACTCGGCAGTTTTGGAAACCCAGCTTTCCGCGGCGGCATCACCCGAAGCTGCCGCTTCCAATAGCTCACTGAGTTTTCTGGGCAAGGCCGATGTCTCACCAAGATGCTCAACGAGACTCTTGATGGTGCCTTCGGATTTGCAGAGCAGCTGACCGAGCTGTCCACTGACGCCATAGGTTTTCTGTTCATCACGAATCAGAAAGCCAAAGCCGAGCGTCTCGCTCAGCTGAAAATATCCGACGTGCCGCGGCTGAACGCTTTGATTCCACCAAAGTTCGGCAAGCGCCCCGAAATGAGCATCGGAATCCATATGCACAGGAATCGTCAGACGCTCACGCAGAGTGCTTTCCCAACTTTGAAAATCAACGTCGGTCCCGGTAGGATGAGCGACGGCGATGCCGATCAGCGGCATCTCTTCACTGAAAGTGAGCGCCGCGTTTTCTTCGATCATTTTTTGAACAAGGGCCAAAGCCTCGGCGGGATTTTCAAACACCTCGCAGGGCTGCGTCACCCAACGGCGCACGACGCCATTCAAATTCAAGGTCGCAACGGCAATGGTATGCGTACTGATCTGGATGCCAAGGATGGAATAGGCATCCTCCTGGAAGGCCAGCATCATGGGACGGCGGCCGCCATTGGACGGACCGATGCCGAGTTCTTTGACAAGTCCCCGATCCAAAAGCTCCGTGACGATCGCGGAAACAGTGGACCGACTCATGCTCGTGATGCGTGAGATATCCGCTCGTGAGATCCGATGATGCTTCCAGATGAGCTTAAGCAGAATGCTGCAGTTCATGGCCCGCATGTGGGCGGCATCGACTGTTTCCATACCATCTCTCCTGTGGATCGAGTTGTCCCCCAAAACCTATGTCGCATAAGGCTTTGAGCTGGTTGTAGTGGGCTTTACCCCCGAAAGACTACACCTTCTACCCCACGTCATATTGTATTTTCAAGTCAATAATGTCGTAGTCCGAACGTACGGGAATCGTGGACGAATTCGGCCAAAAAGATTCTTACCGCGAGTAAAAATTTCGACTGATATCAAGGTCTTGAGTCAAGGAACGGGACCAGAACAAAGCGCAAACCCACGCCAGCGCAGGGCAATCGAGCAGCACCAAGGGTTCAGGATGAGAGAGAGGACGAGAAAGAGGGGCGAGCCCGCACCCTGAGTCAAGGCCGGGCACCATCGGGAAGAACGAACTTAGTCAGCGCGGAGTTCGCTTGTGATCTGGTCGATATCGTCCTTAAGGTCAGGACGCGACCGCACAAGACGCTCAGCGAAGGGATCGAGCATGCCATCAACCCAGGCGAGTTCCAGCAGTTCAGGAAGATCGATCCGACGAACTTTAGCCACGGTTTTCTGCATACGACCGATCAGTTTGCGAAAGTGCTGCTCACTGAATGAATCGGGCGATTCCACGATCTGATTCTCGGTCTCGGCGTTTACTACTTGCGTTGTCATACTTCCCCACTCCAGTCAGCCAACAGGCGGCCAGGGGCCTTACCTTATTCAAAAACCTCAGCTTTTCAGCTGTCCTCTATATTCAGAAGATCAACCGATGACAAGCGAAAAATTCTGCTGCGCACAATGGGGTCAAGCTTTTTTTTCCGCTGCGATTATCAGTGGGTGCACAGGTTTATTCAGATTGAAGAGGAAAGATCGCGAAAGATGGGGCGGGAGGGAAACTAAGGGCGTGCACACACTTGACTCCAGTTGTGCTGGAGTCTGATGCGGGCACGCCCTAAGCAAAATCAGGGAGTCGTAGGAGCAGGAGTGGCTTCAGCTGGAGCAGGGGTTTCTGCAGGAGCTGGAGTTGCCTCTTCCTGTTGTTCGTAAGAAGGAACTTCCTCAGCTGGAACTGGGCTCTCTTCTTTAACTGGGAACTCTTCCTGGGTCTTCGTGGCTTCCTGAGATTTCTCTTCAGAGTTGGAAGAACCGCATTTACCGGCCATTGCGATCGCAGAAAGGCCAAGAACAACGAGAAGCTTTTTCATACTTGAAACTACCTCTTTCAATGTGAACAGCGAGTTTAACCTCGCTTTGGGTAACGAAACAACTTTCCTCTGCGGGACCGGAATCAAAATTGGGATTCAAGGCCGCCGCTTAGGGCACGTCATGAATGACTGAGTCTTCTGCTCAGCGCAGTAACATAACCAAGGAACCATGGGATAGCAAGGTGAAAAAGCAGGCTTTTTTGGCCGAATAAAAAGCCTTGAGACCGCTTACGCATTATGTTATCACATTAGCGTTTTAGCAGGCTAAAACACTTTCACGCCCAGGAGAGATGAAATGTCTGAACGCGAAGCGGTCCGTATCCAAAGTGGCAAAGCCCCCGATCACTGGGACGAACGCTATTTAACCGAGCTTTACGAGGCCTTACGGTCCGTGAAGAGCATCGACGAGTTCAGCCGTTTCTTCGAAGACCTCTGCACGCCGGCCGAACTCAGGTCCATGGCGGACCGCTGGCGGGTGGCCAAGCTCCTCGACCAGGGTCTGTCCTATCGCGTCATCAATGAAAAGACCGGAGTGAGCACCGCGACCATCACACGCGTCGCCCGCTCCTTGACTTACGGCACAGGCGGATACCGCATGGTGCTGCAGCGCCAACAGGGAGAACCAAGTGAGCAATAAACAACTTCGTATCGCCATTCAGAAATCGGGTCGCCTGAGCGACAAGTGCCGGGACCTCCTCGCCCAGGCCGGCATCACCTTCGAAGCCCGCACCGACCGCCTGATCGTACGCGCCAAAGAGCAGCCCATCGACCTGATGCTGGTGCGTGATGATGATATTCCTGGCTTCGTCAACAATCAGGTTTCTCAGCTCGGCATCTGCGGCCTGAACGTGCTCGAAGAAAAACTGGGGCGCGTGGCCCAGGGTGAAAGTGATGTTCAGATTATCCGCTCGCTAGGTTTCGGCTACTGCCGCCTCGCGCTCGCCCTGCCTAAAACTGTCAACTATGAAGGCCTGAGCAGCTTCAGCGGCAAGCGCATCGCCACATCCTATCCCAATATTCTGCAGCGCTTCCTCGATGATAACGGCATCAAAGCCAGCATCGTGGAAATTTCAGGTTCCGTGGAAGTGGCTCCATCCATCGGCGTCGCCGATGCGATCTGCGATCTGGTTTCGACCGGCGCGACCTTGGAATCGAATGGTCTGCGTGAAACCACCGTGCTTTTGGAAAGCGAAGCCGTGCTGGTCCGTCCCCGCGCCCAGCTGAGCCAGGATCAGGAAACTCTGATCGCACGCTTGATGGCCCGCTTTGATGGGCTCGGCAAAGCCAAGAACGCCAAATACATTATGATGAATGCTCCCAAGGATGCCATTTACCGTATTTCCCAGTTGATTCCTGGCATGGAAAAACCCACCGTCATGCCCCTTATGTATGACGAAAGCAAGGTCGCCATCCATGCCGTTTGCAAGGAGCATGTGTTCTGGGAAACCATTGAAAAGCTGAAGGAAGCCGGCGCCAGCTCCATCCTGGTGCTGCCCATCGAAAAAATCATTGAGTGAGAGCGGCCATGCGTATCTATAATTGGAGTCAGCTGACACAGGACGAGCAGAGCACCTTACTGAAAAGGCCTGCGTCCTCGTCTTCCGCAGAATTGCAGAGCCGCACGCGCGAAATTCTGAGCGACGTGCGCGAACGCGGGGACAAAGCCCTTTTGGAAATGACCGCGCGTTTCGATAAGGTGAAGCTTGAAAGCCTGCGCGTTCCGCCTCCTAAAATTCAAGAGGCTTTGGAGAACCTGGAACCATCCACGCGTGAAGCTTTGGAAATGGCGCGGGATAATATCGAACGCTTCCACCGGCAGCAGCTTCCGCGGCGCATTGAAATCCCGACCCTGGCGGGCATTCGCTGTTTCCGTGAAGCGCGCCCTATCGAACGCGTGGGCTTTTACATACCCGGTGGTTCGGCTCCCCTGCCCTCCACGGTTCTGATGCTCGGCGTGCCGTCCCACATTGCGGAAAATCCTATCCGCGTGCTGTGCTCGCCGCCCCAGGCGAACGGGGAAATCGATCCGATCGTGCTCGCGACCGCCGCACTCTGCGGGATCGATCAGGTCTATCGAGTGGGTGGCGCGCAGGCCATTGCCGCGATGGCCTTTGGCACGGAATCCGTGCCGAAAGTTGATAAAATTTTCGGACCTGGAAATTCCTGGGTGACCGAAGCCAAGCAGCAGGTTGCATCGCACAGCGAAGGCGCCGCGATTGATATGCCGGCCGGCCCCTCCGAAGTCCTCGTGATTGCGGATGAATACGCCAATCCCACGTTTGTGGCGGCGGATCTCTTATCTCAAGCTGAACACGGCCCGGATTCGCAGGTGATCCTGCTCAGCACCAGCGAAAAAATCGCCAGGGATTGCCTCGCAGAATTGAATCGTCTGCTCCAAAAGCTTCCGCGTCGCGAAATAGCCGCGCAGGCTCTGGCGAATAGCCGCTCTTTTGTGGTGAAGGATATCGCCACGGCCGTGAAGATTTCCGATGCCTACGCACCCGAGCACTTGATTCTTCAGATCCAGGAGCCTGAAGTATGGGCCCGTCGTCTGCAGAACGCCGGCTCGGTGTTTCTGGGCGCCTGGTCACCCGAATCCGCCGGTGATTATGCGAGCGGCACCAACCACGTGCTGCCCACCTATGGTCACGCGCGCGCCTGGAGCGGGCTGTCGCTCGAATCCTTTATGAAACAGATCACCTTCCAGCATCTTTCGCGCGAAGGTCTTGCGGCCATCGGTCCCTCGGTTGAAAAGCTCGCAAGCCTTGAAGGGCTTGAAGCGCATCGTCTGGCCGTAAGCGTGCGCCTGCGACCGGAGGAGAAGTGAATGGAGAAGATACTCTTCATAGATCGCGACGGCACGATCAACACCGAACCGGAAAACTACCAGGTGGACCGGCTCGATAAGATCCGACTCGTCCCGGGTGTGATCCCCGCGCTGCTTCGTTTGAAGCAGGCGGGTTATAGCTTCGTCATGATCACCAATCAGGACGGCCTGGGCACCAGCTCCTTTCCCGAAGCGGACTTTGAAATCTGCCAGAACTTTATTGTGGATCTCCTGGAAAGTCAGGGCATCACCTTTTCCTCCATTCTGGTCTGCCCGCATTTCCGCGAAGCCGGCTGCGAATGCAGAAAACCGCGCGTCGGCATGGTCCTTCCCTGGCTGCAGCGCACGGATTGGAATCGTCAGGCCGCCGCTGTGATCGGTGATCGCGACACCGATATGGAACTCGCGAAAAACATGGGGATCCGTGGCCTTCGCATCCGCTCGCCTTTCGGTGAAGGTTTGAGTTGGGACGAGATCGTCGATGAGCTTCTGCTGGCCGATCGCAAAGCGGATGTGAAACGCGAGACCAAGGAAACGAAGATTCGTGTTGCGGTGAATCTGGATCAGGCGCAGCCGGTCAGCATGAAAACCGGCGTCGGTTTCTTCGACCATATGCTCGATCAAATCGCGCGTCATGCTGGAATCAGTCTGCAGGTGGAATGCCAGGGTGATCTCGTGATCGACGATCATCACAGCATCGAGGACGTGGGACTGGCGCTCGGCCAGGCTCTGAGGCAGGCCCTTGGGGACAAGCGCGGCATTCAACGCTACGGCTTCGCCCTGCCGATGGATGAAGCGGAAGCGCAGGTGCTTTTGGATCTGGGTGGACGACCATTCAGTGTCTTTGAAGCCGACTTTCAGCGCGAAAAAATCGGCGAGCTGAGCACCGAGATGATCCCGCACTTTTTCCGCTCGCTGGCGGAAGCCCTGGGCGCGAACCTGCATATCCGGGCTCGCGGACAGAACGATCATCACATTGCGGAAGGGATTTTCAAAGCCTTTGCACGCAGTCTGCGCGAGGCCGTGAAAAAGTCGGGTACCGATCTGCCATCGACCAAGGGGCTCTTATGATCGCCATTATCAATACCGGAGTTGCCAACCTGCGTTCGGTTGCCAATGCTGTCGAACGTTTGGATCAGCCTTATGAATTGACCACCGATATCGCCGTGATCGAGGCCGCGGATCGCGTGATCCTGCCGGGTGTCGGCCATGCCCAGGCGTCCATGAAAAGCCTGCAGGCGCTGAACCTGATCCCTGTGATCAAGCAGCTGAAGCAGCCCGTGCTCGGCATATGCCTCGGCATGCAGATTCTTTATGAATACACCGAGGAAGGTGATATTCCCTGCCTTGGTATTCTGCCGGGCCGCGTCTCGCGCATTCGCGATTACGGCCTCAGTCTTCCGCATATGGGCTGGAACAGTCTGGAATGGGATCAACCCTCGCCTTTGCTTGAAGGTTTGAAACCGGGCTGCCGCGTGTACTTCGTGCACTCGTTCCGCGCTCCCGTCAATGCCACGACTCGGGCCAGCAGTCATTACGGAGAAACCATCCCCGCTCTGGTTTCGCAGGACAACTTTTTCGGAACTCAATTTCACCCGGAACGATCCGGCGATGTGGGCTCCTTAATCTTAAGGAACTTTTTAACGCTATGAAGATCTATCCCGCCATTGACCTTATGAATGGGCAGGTTGTGCGTCTCGCTCAAGGGCGTTTTGAAGATCGCACCACCTATAAAAAATCGCCGTTTGAAGCCGCGCAGGGTTTTGTTGCGAGCGGTTCGACCTATCTGCATGTCGTGGACCTGGACGGCGCGCGCGAAGGCCGGCCGATGCAGGTTGATCTTCTGCGTTCATTGGCCGCCGAAGTCCCCTTGAAGCTTCAGGTCGGCGGCGGCGTACGGACCGTCGAGCATGTCGAGGCTCTGCTTTCAGCCGGCGTGGAACGCGTGGTGATCGGCAGCCTTGCGATCCAGGATCCGAAGCTGACCAAAAGAATTTTTGAAACCTATGGTGCTGAGCACATCACCCTTGGTCTGGATGTGATGCTGGATGACAGCGGTGAACCGCGCGTGGCCACGCATGGCTGGCAGCAGGTGTCCTCAATCTCGGCGCATGAAGTGCTCGATAGTTATATGGGCATGGGTTTGAATCAGGTTCTTTGTACCGATATCAAACGCGATGGCATGATGAGCGGCCCGAACTTCGCGCTCTATAAAAAACTGCAGACCGAATATCCGCGCCTTTGCGTGCTCGCCTCAGGCGGTATGCATAAGGTTGAAGATATCCGGCAATTGAAGGCCGACGGCGTCGGTGGCGCCATCATTGGCAAGGCGCTCTATGAAGGCACCATTTCACTCGAGGAGGCCCTGCAATGCTAGCCCGCAGAATCATTCCCTGTTTGGATGTCCGCGACGGCAAGGTGGTCAAGGGCGTGAAGTTCAAGGATCACGTGATCCTTGGTGATATTTTGGATCTGGCCCGGCGCTATCGTGATGCCGGTGCGGATGAGCTGGTGTTTTACGATATCACAGCCAGCGCGGAAGGCCGGACGGTATCGACCCAATGGATCGAAGACACCGCCCGCGTGATTGATATTCCTTTCTGCGTGGCCGGCGGCATTCGCAGCGTGGACGACGCGCGCCGCGTTCTGCATTCAGGTGCGGACAAGGTCTCCATCAATTCCCCTGCGATTGAAAATCCGGGGCTGATCAATGCCCTGGCTGATGAGTTCGGCAGCCAGTGCGTGGTGATCGGCATCGACTCCATCGAACAGGATGGCGATTATATGATCTGGAAATATACCGGCAGCGAAAAAACCGCGCAAAGTGCCGGCAAAAAAACGCTCGATTGGATTCGCGAGGTCCAGGATCGCGGCGCGGGTGAAATCGTTCTGAACTGCATGGCGGCCGATGGCACGCGGGCCGGTTACGACATTCGCCAGCTGCAGGCGGCGCGGGACCTTTGCCGCGTGCCTTTGGTGGCGTCCGGTGGAGCTGGCAAACCGCAGGATTTCCTGGATGCCTTCCATAAGGCGCGCGTGGATGCGGCCCTGGCGGCTGGAATTTTTCACCGTGGTGAGGTGCAGATTCCTGATTTGAAAGCCTGGCTGCAAAAAGCCGGTGTGGAGGTTCGTTTATGATGGATATCGCAAGTATCGACTGGGAAAAAGTCGGCGGGATGATTCCAGCTGTGATTCAGGACGATCGCGAAGGCAGCGTCCTGATGCTCGGTTACATGTCGCCCGAGGCTTTGAATACAACGGTCGAAACAGGTCTTGTGACCTTCTACAGCCGGACGCAAAAAAAGCTTTGGACCAAGGGGGAAACCTCAGGGCACTTTCTACGTCTGAAGTCGGTAGCGCTCGACTGCGATCAGGACACGCTGCTGGTGAAAGTCGACCCGATCGGCCCCACCTGCCACACAGGTTGCGCGACCTGCTTCGGTCCTAAGAGTCCATCCGTGAATTTTCTGAATCAACTGCAAGGGGTCATTGATCAGCGCTATGAAGAGCGCCCCGCAGGATCCTACACCACACGTCTCTTTGAGGACGGCGTGCAGCGAATGGCTCAGAAAGTCGGGGAAGAAGGTGTGGAAGTCGCCCTCGCGGCCATGGCCCCGAGTGATGCAGAACTGCTCGGTGAAGCGGCCGACCTGATCTTTCACCTGATGGTGCTTTTGAAAGGCCGCGGGCTGAAGCTGAGTGATGCCGTGAAGGTGCTGGAACAAAGGCACGGGGGCTGAGCCCCCTCTTTCTAGCGCAAAGCTTCCAGTTCCGCGACTTCCTTGGGACAGTGGGTCAGGTTACGATAACCGTCCGCTGTCACGAGGATGTCATCTTCGATTCTTACACCGATGCCGTGCCAACGGCCGTCCGCGTAGGGTGAACCCGGCTGAATATAAATACCGGGTTCGATGGTGATCACCATACCGGCTTCCAATGGCCGGCGTTGGCCCTCGACCACGTAACGCCCTGCATCGTGCACGTTAAGTCCTAGATAATGCGAAACGCCATGCGGATACCAGGCTTTGAAGGTATCGTTCTTCCGCGCATCCTCGTAGCTGAGTTTGATGACACCGAGTTCGATCAGACCTTCGGTCAGCATTTTGATCGTAGCTTCCTGCAGATCCGGGATTTTAACCCCGGGCTTCACCATGTCGATGATGGACTTTTGGGTTTTCAGAACGATTTCATAGATCGCCCGCTGATCATCGGTGAAGTGCCCATCCACCGGCCATGTCCGGGTGATATCGGAAGCGTAGCCTTCATAGGCGCAGCCCGCGTCGATCAAAACGAGGTCACCGGCCTCCAGCTTGCAGCTGTTGACATTGTAGTGAAGGCAGCAGTTATTGCTGCCGCTGGCCACGATGCTGTGATAGGCGGTGAAGGGTGAGCCTCCGCACTTCATTTCGAGTTCCAGCAGAGCCTGCAGTTCAAGTTCGGTCATGCCCGCATGCGCATCCTGCATGCAGCGTTTATGGGCCGCTGCGGAAATGCGATTGGCGGTTTGCATGAGTTCGACTTCATAGGCGTCTTTAATGAGACGGAAATCACCGAGGAAGCCCCAGAAATCGCGGACTTCGAGTCCATCGAACGCGATGCGCTGACGATAGACGATATCATTCAGGATGCGCTCGACGCCTTCGTGATGCTGACGATCCGTGTAAAGCATGGTCGCGTTCTGCATCAGCTCCGGCAGCACGCGCGGCAAATCCGCGATCGAGAAGACCTGATCGAAGCCCAGCTGAGCGGCCCCATCCAGACCGATCATGGGTCCGTTCCAGATTTCGGTGGCAGAGTCGCGGTCTTCGACGAAGAGGATGGACTGCGGTTTGTCCCCGGAGACGAGCAGGACCACGCCCTGGTCTTCCGTATAAAGTCCGCTCAGATAATAAAAGTTGGGGTCCTGCCGATAGCGGAAGTACGAGGAATCATACTTATGAAAGGCCGGACGTGAAGCAGCCAAAAGAAGGCCACCGTTCAGGGCCTTGATAATGCGCTGCCGACGCGCCTGCAAAGCCGCGACTTTTTCTGGTGAAAACTGAACCCGGGCGCCGCTCTTCATATCGCTCTCCTGATCTTAAACGCGGATCACCTGCAAAAACTGCTGCAGGCGCGGATGCTTGGGATTTTCAAAAAATTGATCGGGGCTTGATCGTTCCACGATCTGTCCCTGATCCAAAAACAAACACTGCGTCGACACACGGCGAGCAAAGGCCATTTCATGCGTGACGATCAGCATGGTCATGCCCTGCTGGGCAAGTTCCTGCAAAATATCGGTGACCTCATGAACCAGCTCGGGATCCAAGGCCGAGGTCGGCTCATCGCACAGCAAAACACGCGGGTCGATCGCCAGCGCCCGGGCTATACTCACCCGCTGCTGCTGACCGCCGGAAAGCTGCGAAGGATATTTCCGCAGGTGATCGCCAAGGCCGACTCTTTTCAGAAGATCCACGGCCTTGGCTTCGGCTTCCGAACGCCCGACTTTTTTCACAAGTCGGGGCCCAAGAGCCACATTATCCAGAATACTCAGATGCGGGAAGAGTTCAAATCTTTGAAAAACCATGGCCGTATGCTGGCGGATCCGATGCACGGGCAGCTTGCTCGTTTCGTAGTCGAACCCGCAGACTTCCACGCTGCCGCTTTCTATCGTTTCCAGGGCGTTGATCACGCGCAGACAGGTGGACTTTCCGCTGCCCGAGGGACCGATCAAACACAGGCGATCGCCCTGGAACACATCCAGATCGAGCTGACGCAAAACATGATGCGAGCCATGTGCGCCCTCGAAGGACTTGGACACAGCACGCATTCGAATCAAAGCTTCCATGGGAGCTGCACCTTTCATCGCGCACCGACCCGCAGGCGTTTTTCCAGATAGCGTCCGTAGCTGCTGAGGCTATAGTTCAGCACACAGTAGATGACAGCTATGACAAACCAGGTTTCAAAACTGCGAAAACTCACGGACACCACATTCATGGCTGACTTCGTCAGATCCGTGACCGACACGACCGAGACCAGCGAACTATCCTTCACGAGACTCACGAACTGCCCGACCAGAGGCGGCAGCATACGCCGCAGAATTTGAGGCGCCATGATGGAAGAAGCGATCTGCCAACGGTTCAGACCCATGGCTTTGGCGGCATCCAGCTGGCCTCGTTCAAATTCCACGACGTTGGCGCGGAAAATATCGGCGACATAGGCGGAACAGAAAAGGCTCAGGGTTAAGATGCCCGCGACTTCCGGACTGAGGCTGAAGGCCGTGCCCACGATGAAGTACATCACATAGAGCTGCACCAGGACGGGCGTATTGCGAAAGATATCAACGAAAAGGGTGGCGGCATGCCGGGACACGGGTTCAGGACCGATCATCAGAAGGCCCACGAGAAGCCCGAGCAGGGTGCCGCAGATAATCGAGAGCACGCTGATATAAAAGGTGCCCCAGAGGCCCTGCAGGATAAGGCCGGGAGCATTGGTTTCCGGTTCCCAGATATAATCCAAAAGAAAACGAAAATCCCAATCGTAGTCGAGACTGACGAAGCTATAAACGAGGAGCCCGCCCAGCACTGCGATTAATGCGATGCTGAGCAGGGTGTAAAGCCAGGGTAATGCGCGTGGATGCATGGGAACTCAGAATTGATTGGGGAACTGTTTTTTCCAGGTCAGATCCTGGAACATGGCCTTGAATGCCGCGTCGTAGCCGCCGCTCGATTTCCATCCATCCAGGAAGCTATTGAAGGCATCAATGAGATCCTGATCGCTTTTCCGTGCCGCGAGCCCGAAGTTTTCGCTCGACAGAAGGTCGGGCAGCAGGACGACTTTGCCTTTCTGTCCGCTTTCGTAGATTTCCATGAAGGGCTTGTCATAGATAAAGGCATCTCCGCGTCCGAGCGCAACCGACTGGGCGGCATCGGCTTCCGCATCCATGCGGCGGATCTTGGCCTTTTTCAGATTCTTGGTGGCGAAGATATCACCCGTGGTGCCAAGCTTCACCAGGACCGTGTATTTTTCGTTATCCAGCTCGGCGAGGTTTTTCACCTGGCCTTCGAGTTTTTTGTTGATCAAGATCTTCAGCCCAGCGTTGTAATAGGGCTTGCTGAAGAGCACCATGCGCGAGCGGTCAGGGGTGATGGTCATGCCCGAGGCGATGAGATCGTATTTCGAAGCCATCAGTCCCGGAATGATTCCATCCCATTTGGTGCTGATGAACTCAGCTTTGACGCCCAGAGTCTTGGCAAAGGCCTGCACCATCTCAACATCGAAGCCAACCCACTCATCTTTTGGAGTGCGCATTTCAAAGGGTAAAAATCCAGGTTCGACCCCGATCTGCAGGGTTCCACGCTTCTTAATCCTATCAACAGCGGGGCCCGCCTGCAGTGACGCAGAACCGACCAGCAACACCGATAGACACACGAAAGCTTTCAGTAGATAGCGGCGCATCAATCCCTCTCCATGTGGACCTTAAACAAGCTCCGAACTTAGCGGACACGTGTTTGAAAGAAAAGGATTTTTCGCCCCAAAAAAGCAATTCCCCGGAGGGCTACTCCGAGGAATCATGAAAGGGCACACACGAACGATAGGAGGTCGAACATCGTAAGCTCTGCGAAAGGGCGTCAGACACCTCCTGAGACATCTGACTTTGCAGGGCTTGGTCACACCACCTATATTGCATCTCTCGTACCAGGACTTTTTTTGGGCAACTGTCTGAATTCACTTGGGCTAATTCCGATCTGCACTGCTCAAAACGGTGTCGGGGTCGAATTTCTGACAGTCACTTGGGAATCATCGTCCTGAAATCTTTGACTTTTTCTAAAATCCCTGTTTCGACATGCGATAAAACCTTGAATCAAACGGCAGAAATTCTGTAAGCATGCGCAACCTATGGACTATTCCAAAATCTTACCTAACCACCCGTCACGGCCGGGGAATCTGCGTTCCGACCACGCCATCAGTGTTGGCTCCCGTGAAGACAGCGCCACTGAGGTCAGTCTGCGTTAGATTAGCGCCAGCCAGGTTCGCTTGCGTAAAATCCGCCTGCGACAGGTTGGAGTTTGTGAAGTTGCACGAGGCAAGGTTCGCCAGGACAAACTTCGCAGCCATCAAATTGGAGAAAGAAAGATCGCACGAGACGATCTCAAGTCCCGAAAGATCGGCTCCTGCCAGATTGCAGTTCCGGCACTGGCCTGTGGTTTTCAGCTGCTCGATGAGTCGCGCCACTTCTGTGGCCCGTGCATCGGATTGAGCGGCGGTGACCTGGGCGCTGATCTGGGCCGCGTGGTCGGCATCCAGGGGTTGCGCGGCATTGCCTTCGATCCAAAGGACGCTGCTTGCCATGGCTGTGGATCTATAGTGAATCTGTGCGCCGGCGGAATCTTCAAGTTTCAGGAACAAAAGTTCATCGGCGGTGATGCTGCCTTGAATTTTAAAAGCACCCGCGACATCCGCCTGCACGGCCACGATCTGGGATCCGTTCAGGGTCCAGTCCTGATTGTTTTTTTGAAATTTCGCGCTGCGTTTATCGACCCTGATCAGGAGCACCCGAAGACTGGCAGCAGGTCCTTGCACGCTGCGGACAGCCGCGGCGGAACCTACAATCGTTCTGAGATTGTCTTGGGTTTCTATCGCGAGTTTTGCAGGATCAATCAGGTATCCGGGCAAACCTTCGCCTGTTTCCGTGGGACGATCGGTCTTGGCATCGGTGCTGGGAGCATCGACGACCGACTGCAGATCGTTTGCAGTGCGCGTCAGCGGCGCTGCTTTATTGCAAGCCGTGAGGGAATAAATGAATCCAGCCATCAGCCAGATGGTGCCTGTCCGTCGCATGACCTGCCCCTGGGTGCAAAGTCCCGGATCGTAAGCGGATCCGGGATGGATATGGTTATTCTGGAAACATTTCGGCTGATTTTGGGATATTCTTAAGAATAGGCGGGAAAGGTCTGGAATTCTAAACAAAAACCTGGAAGATATCGCGGGTCTTGCCGTCGCTGGCCAAAAGGCAGCGGGATTCATACTCCGCCTGGGCGAGGGCTGCGAGATCGTCACTGCGGCAACGCAAAAGCCAGCGCGCGGAGGCAGCCCAATAGAGGAGTTCCTTTTCCACATTGAATAGTCCCTGCGCGGCGCTCAGACTTTCGCCGACACGCTGGAGCCTTTGGTTCAAGGGGCGTTCCACGTCATAGGCCTCCTGCAGGGTTTTTGCGAGGCTCAGAAACAAATCGTGACGCGGAACATCAAGGTCCTTGCGTCGGCGCAGATTTTCCAGTTTCGGAACCCGATCGAGCCATTGCCGCGATGAGGTGGACATGGCCAGCAGGGAAAGTTCGACGAGATAACTCGTGTGGTAACAAGGATGGCCCTTTTTCGTGAGGATCAGAAGCGGCACCAGATCCTGAGTCGCTGCGAACTGATGCAGACCTTCTTCCCATTCCAGTTCCCGACGGGCTTCCTCGCTCACGTTCGCATCGCTTTTCAATGCAAGCAGGCGGCCCATGGCGTTCTCATGATCACCAAGCAGACGCAAACAAATCATTAGCGAAAGACGGCAGCGTTCCAAAAGGGGCCCACTCAGGAGCCCTTCGGCCTTTTCCAAATACCCTCGCGCCAGCCGCGTGTGTCCCAGGCGCATGGCTCTGTTCCCGAGCGAAAGCTGCTGAAAACCTTCACCCCCTGGCGGCTCGCCGCGCGTGGCGTGATAGCCCATAAACTGATGCCAGGCCGCCGTCCAATGCCGGCCCTCCTGTCTTTCGATCTGGCTTTGAATGAAATGGAGTTCCCCGTGTAAAAACGAAACGCGTGACCGCCCCTCGCGTATGCCCTGGGATTGAAGGATCGTGCGCGCATGATCCAGGAGTTTTTCGTAGCGACTGCTCGTCAAAAACGGATAGCGGCTGTGATGCACCAGAGCCGAGACGAGATAGACGAAAAGATCGAGCAGCTCGTCCGGTTTTTCGCTGGCCTCATACTCTTTCAAACGATCCAGAATAAGCTGCTGCCGCGCCTCGGGTCCATCCACGCTCTGCCGCTGGTCGAGTTCATCTTTGATGCGCTGTTTGCTGGCGTTGATCGCGGCTTCGGTCCAGTATTCACCGGCTTTGGTCATCGGCGGCGCCCTCCCCTGCCCATTGTAACATAAGGCCCTAAAATCAGTGGACGGGCTTTAAAAGAGCAGTCTACGCAGCATGGGTCCATCCCTCGTGGGCATGATATTGCATAAATGCCTTTACGGTGGTGCGTTCCACCTCTGGCGCGAGCTGAAAACACAGGGAATTTTTATGAGCCCTGACAAGTTTTTGGACAACCCTGTCAGAGACCTTTTCCTTATCCTTTTGAGCTGTTGACTTCTGCGGAATTGATCTGAGGTGGCACATGAACTTGACTCGACTCGTCCTCGTCTCTCTCCTGTTCGGGACTGGCTGCATTCGCTACGAAGGCTACGATAAAAGAAGCAAAGATAAAAACGAGCCAACGGAACAATCCTGTGCCCCCGCGCTGGAGGCCTACACAAAGAACATCGAACCCCTTGTTGAAAAACGCTGTATCCGCTGCCATGTGGCAGGTGGCAGTGGCGCTCTTTTCGCAGCCTTTCAAGCCGGCGATGCCAAGTGGAATATGGCCGTCTTCAATCAGCTGAAGCAGGGCAATGCCGAAGCCATTTATAAAAAGGCCAGCAGCGCCGACAGCCATGCCGGCGGCAAACAGCTGGATGAAGGTGACCAGGATAAGATCAAAGCCTTCTTTACCGCTGTTTCCCAATGTTCTGCGCCCCTGGCAGGCGGACCCAAGGCCTCTCTCTGCGATGGCAAAAAACTGCCACGCCGCGTAACGCTGCTCTCACGCCTTGAATACAAAAATACCGTTCGCGTGATTTCAGGCGTGGATGTGGACGTCAACATCCCCGCCGCGCATTCGGTGGAAGATGGCAACAGAAACCCAAGGCTTGCTTTCAGCAACGATCAGAAATCCCGGACCATAGATCCGAACCTCGCCTTCAATATCAAGCAGGCTGCCGGCGCGATTGCGACAGGCTTCACGGCTGCGAAAAAAGATGCGCTGGGCTGCAGCGCAGAACCTTTGACGGATGCATGCCTCAAAAATTTGGGGGCCCAGGTGTATCGCCGTCCTTTGGCGGTTGAGGAACTCGCGGATCTGAAAACGCTCGGCAGCTTTGCCAATGTCGTCACCTATCTCTTCCAGTCGCCGGATTTCCTTTACCGCACCGAACTTGGCAATGAATCGTCTGGCGAGAGCATGACACCTTATGAAATCGCCGCGGCCCTTTCCTATCTTTTAACCTCGATGCCGCCCGATGCGGAACTGATGCAGGTCGCTGCCCAGGGTGGTCTGAATGATGGCGCCACCCGTCGGACTCAGGCAGAAAGACTTTTGAAAAGCACAAACGGGATGAATGAGACTCTGCAGAAATTCTTTATCGAATGGCTGGAAATCGGCCGTGCTGAAACCGCCGATAAAGTGGGCGCCTATGATGGCAAGGCCGTCTTTGGTGAGACTCAGAAATTCCTGAATACCTTCATGAGCGAAGACGGAAGCCTGGAAACCCTCCTGACCAAAGAGGAAGGCGGACGCTTCGGTATTCTGCAGCAAAGGGCCTTTATCGCCTCGCATTCCAACAACAACAGCACAGCCCCTGTGAAGATCGGCAAGACCATCGCCCGCAATATGCTGTGCCTCGCCCTTCCACCACCGCCGGCGAACGTGAATAACGACCTGAAGGAAACGCCGGATATCAAGACCACACGAGCCAAGCTCGCGATGCATACCGCGAATCCGACCTGCGCTTCCTGTCACGTCCGCATTGATCCTTTCGGTCTTGTCTTTGAAAACTTCGACCAGCTGGGCATGAGCCGCATGCTGGATAACGGCGAGCCGGTGAACACCAAAGTCGACATCGCGCTCGGCCTGAGCCTTGATAAGTCCTATGAAGATTCCAACGAGCTGATCCAAAACCTCAGCCAGAGCAAGGAACTCGCGGCGTGTTTTGACAGCTTCTACCAGCAGTATGCCTACGGAACGCTGAGCTGCGAAGCCCAGACGCTGACCCCAGGCACCAGTATTCGTGACTATATTTTGAATCTGATCAGCACCGATCGCTTTATTACGCGCATCTAAAGGAAGGGCATGTCATGATCCAGAGAACGCGTCGCGCAATTTTGAAAGATCTTGGGCTTTTGGCCTCGACTCCGCTTTTGGGCAATCTCGGCCTGAGTCTTTTTCCAATGGATGAAGCGTTTGGTCAAACCGTTGGCGGCAAGCCGCTTAAGTTTTTAGCGATCTCCTTTCCCCACGGAGCCGTCAACGGCGACTGGGAACCGAAGCGTTTGCCGGATGGAAGTTTCACGCTTCTGGAGTCGAAGGTTCTGGCTCCGCTGGAACCCTTTAAGAATCGTCTCGCCATATTCTCGGGCCTTGGCCATGAAACCTTGAAACCGAACGGCAGCCTGAGCTCGTCGAGCGCCCATGCGGGCCTTGCGGCTTCCTTTACGGGCCTTGCGTCCGGCGACTCCAAGGGCTCGTCTGCCTCCCTTGACTATGCTCTGTCCCAGCACCTCTTCAAATCCGACAAAGTCCTCCGCGTGGGCTGCTTTCTTTCCTATAATGCAGCCCAGGGCCTTGATGATACGCCCAGCGAAATCTGCTATTCCGGTGCCGGTGATAGCAATCGCCTGAGCGTCATCGCTCATCCGCAGAAATCCTTTGATAAAGCCTTCGCCGCTTTTACCTCAAGCGCTCCGACGGCTGAGGAGACCTCGAAGAAGCAGGCCGAGGAAAACATCAATAACCTCGTCAAAAAGCAACTCGCACGGCTGGAAAAGCGTCTGAAGGGGGATGAACTGAACCTCCTTCTGAAGCATCAGCAGACGATCGAAGGTCTGGGCAAAGGCGTCAATGCCTTCACCTGCCAGGCGAAGCCCAGCATCAATACTGCAGGGTTCACAGCGGCGGAAGCATCCATGGCGACGCTGACGCAAAGACAAGCGGATGTTGTGGCTGCGGCCCTGGCCTGCGGAACAGTGTCTCTCGCCAGCATCGAAATCATGTCGCGCTCACACGGTAGTTACAATATGAGCACCGTGATTAAAAATGATGCCCTGACGCAGATCAAGGATCCTTCCGCCCTTTTGAATTCCACCAACTTCCATAATGATGTGGCTCATAAACTGAACACGGAAGGCAACTTCAATACCGAGGAACAGCGGGCTTTTAATCAATCGCAGCGATGGTATATGGAACAGATCGCCTATATTTTAGGCCAGCTCGATGCACGCGGCATACTCGACAGCACAGTCGTGATGATTGGCACGGAAATGGGCCATCCTCAACACTTTGGTGACGCGGCCGTCTTTATGCTGGCAGGTGGTGGCTTTAAAATGGGCCGTTGGTTTGAACACAAAGCGGAAAAAGTTCAAACTTATCAGCACCGCTGCACACCACACAATCACCTGCTCGTGAATGTCGCTCAAAGATTCGGCATGACCGCCAACACCTTCGGCGACAACCGCTTTACGGGTGGCCTTCCGGCTGATACACGCGGGCAAATGCTTGAGCCCATCGCGTGAGCTAAAGAAAAAGTAAAGTTTGTTAAGCTGAATAACTATGTTAACTTAAAAGTAGACAGCAGTTCACACAGCTCTCAAAGACGGCTTCAAGCATGGATTTTGCTTGAGGCCTCGTTCATTCATGGAGGAAAGGACATTGAGAGATCAACTTCGACGAATTCCCCCGATCGGTCTTGTCGCTCTTGCGCTCCTGACGGGTTGCCTGCAAAAGCAGGAGCCGGAAGTCAGCAAAAGAACGTCCGAAGCGGGTTCCGAGGAACCCACAGATGATGAAGAGCCCCGTCTTTTGGCTGAACCCACCCTGAATCCTTCCGCGATAAGGGCCAACCTGGAAAAGATTTTTGCCAAGGAATCGAGCTGCGCGGAAACCCCGACTGTCAGCAGCAAGCGTCAGCTGCGTTTGCTCACGCGCGATGAATACAATCGTTCGGTAAATGATGTCTTTCGCCTCTATGCGGACTACCGCGGTGCGATCCCTGTGGAACAAAAGGTGTTGGGATTTAGCAACAACTCGCAGTTCGCCTTGGTGAGTTCGGATCATGCGTCAGCCTATGATAAAACGGCCAAGGAACTGGCCCAGCAGATCGTTGGCAGGGAATGGAATCGGCTCATCGGCTGCCCCGTCACGGATGGGGCTGCATGCGCCGAGAAGTTTATTCGTGCGTATGGCCCTAAGATCTGGCGTCGGCCTTTGGCAGAAGATGAGGTCAAGGGACTGCTTCGCGTGCATCAGGTCGGCAGCGAGATCAGTGCGACGGCGGGCATGGAGCTGCTCGTTCGTGGACTTTTAACGTCACCGCATTTTCTTTACCGCAGTGAAACCGGCGAGAATGGAAAGCTGACCGCCTTTGAAATGGCGAGTGCGCTGTCCTACTTTTTCTGGGGCAGCACCCCGGATGATGAACTTCTGAAGCTGGCCGGCACAGGCGAGCTTTTGCAAGACGAAACCCTCGTGGCCCAGGCGCGGCGACTTTTGCAGGATAATAGAGCCAAGGAAGGCATGAAGGCCTTTGCGAACGCCTGGCTCAATTATTCGGCCGTCCTGAGCGTGAATAAGGACGCCTCGCGTTATCCGAACTTTGATTACTCCGTACGCACCGGCATGGCCCGCGAAACCGAGGACTTCTTTGATTTCGTGGTGCGCAGAAAGCAGGCCGGTTTCACCGAGCTTTTCACGGCGAATTACAGTTTCGGTGATCCGCGTCTCGCCGATTTCTACCAGGCTCAGCTGAGTCCTGAAGGTGACCTTCAAAAGATGACATTTCCCGGTCAGCCCCGCCTTGGAATTTTAGGTCACGGCAGTGTCCTGGCGTCCCTCGCCTACGCGACCGAAACCGGGCCGATTCAAAGAGGCAAGTTCGTACGCGAGCATATCCTCTGCGATATGCTCATGCCGCCACCACCCGACCTTATGATTATGGTTCCTGCTCCGAAAGAAGGGGCCACGACGCGGGAACGCTTTGCTGCGCATACAGCGGTCGCCGCCTGCCGCGGCTGCCATGTGAAGATCGATGGTGTGGGCTTCAGCATGGAGGACTTTGATGCTGTAGGACTTTTCCGCAGCATGGATAGCGGAAAACCCGTCGATGCTTCGGGTCAGGTCTTTGCCCTGGATGGGAAAAACGTGGATATCAACGGCGGTCGGGAGCTGAGCCTGGCTCTTGCGACTTCAACCCGAGCCAAACAATGTTTCGTCGTTCAGACCTGGCGCATGGCGCAGGGTCGATTGGAATCAGCGGAGGATGTCTGCAGCCTCAGGCAGCTCTCCAGCACTTTTGTCGAGCAGAACATGAGCCTCGCTCAGCTGCTGATCAAAATGATTACCGATCCATCCTACCTTGAAAGGAGCCGCTGAATGAAAACCTTGCATGCCGAACTCGATCGTCGTCGCCTTTTGCGTTATCTGGGGAATGCAGCTCTCGCGCTGCCCTTTACCCGCGTCCTCTTGGAAGAAAGGCTCTTCGGAGCGACTCCGGCCAAACGCGCGCTTATGATTTATTTTCCGGACGGTATCATCAAGGAACGCTGGCATCCCACGGGCAGCGGCCGTGATTTTGAATTCCAGCCGATGACGGCGCCTTTGAAAGCGGTGCGGGATGATGTCATCCTCGTGAAGAATGTGAACTATGCAACGGAAGGCAGCCATGAAGGGGGCGCGGCCTATATTCTTTCCGGTGTGAAAGGCCATAGCGGAGGCATCAGCCTCGACACCTATCTGGGCGAAAAGTTCAAATCGAATGTAATCCTGCCCGTCGTGCGCCTGGGTGTGGGTGCCAACTTTCAGACCGGCTCGCACATCTCCTATTTTGCCCCGGGTTCGGCCTCGCCGATCGAGGATAATCCTGCCAAAGCCTTTTATAATATCTTCGGTGGCGCCAGCGGGTCCGCCGATCCTGTGACCAAAAACAAGCTTCTGGCCGCCGAGATGAGCATCCTCGACCTTTCGATGAATGACATCAAAGGTCTTCAGAATAAGCTCGGCAGCGTGGAAAAACAAAAGCTCGATGTGCACCTGGAAGCTCTGCGCGAACTTGAACGACGCGTGCAGAGCGCAGCCGGTGGCCCCGTTGCAGGCGCCTGCACCAAAGAGGTGGATATGCGGGGCCTGAGCTTTCCGCAGCCGGATCACACTTATCCACCCGGGCCGCACAAGAACGAATACTTTGCCGTCATCGGCGATATCATGACCGATCTTGCCGTTCAGGTGCTGGCCTGCGGCGTGACCAATGTCCTTTATTTCCAGTGGTCTCACCCTGTCAGCCCCACAGCCTTTAATTTCCCAGGCGGCGTGGATGTCGCGCGCGGGCATCATGATATCTCGCATTACGGGGATTTGAATGGCAGCGGCGCTCAGGATTTCATCAAGGCCCAGGCCTGGTATACGGATCGAATCGCCAAACTCCTGGGTCGTCTGAAGGCCATCAAGGAAGGCGATCAGTCGCTGCTTTACAATACAGCGGCCATGGCCCTGACCGAGATTGCCGATTCCAACCTGCATGACTTTAAAAATGTGGGACTGATCCTGGCGGGACAGGCCGGTGGCAATTGGAACACAGGACGCTGTCTGGATGGTTTGGGAGCCAGCCATAATCAGGTTCTGGTCTCGATGCTGCAGGCGATGGGACTGCCAGATACCAGCTATGGCGATGCCAGCCTTGGGACAGGCCCCCTCGCCGGACTGCGCGCTTGATATCCGGGGCATGAAAAAAGCGTGGGATATCCAAGGATTTCCCACGCCTTTCGACGCCTTTAACCCACGGACATGCCTTCTCTAAAAAACCCTCCTTAAGTTTTCACCAAATCTTCCGATAGGACAAAAAGCAAGGCATAAGTACATTAGAGGTAGGCATGTTAGAGCTTATAATTTTCTCGTTTTTTATTATGAGTTCCATTCTTCTTGCATTCGCCAGTCGCCTGGCGATCAGCGCGACGCTCACCTTGCTCTTTTTTCTGTTTCTGCCCCTGGGACTCGTGATCGGATGGGCTTTGCCCTATGTGCTGAACTGGGTCCAGAGCTGGATGCCGCGGCGGCATCTGGCGTAAGGCTCGTTCATCTGCCGTAAGGCTCGTTCATCTGGCAAGACGCGTCATTCCAAAGAAAACTGGACTGCGATCGGAGCGCTCTGACTGAGGGGCGCTCCGCTCCCGTCCACAAATTCCTGACTCAGATCCTTCCATGCGATCGGCTTAAAGACGGTATTGCTGCCCGAACGGAAGAGAACCCGATCGAAGGGATTTTCAAACCATCCGAATAAAGTTTCCGCAGGATCCTGAAGTTTAAGCTTCGACTTGATGGTCGGCTGCTTGCTCTTGCCCACTGCGAAGTCACCGATGAGGACGACGGTATGCTCCTCGGGGGATTCGGCATTCACATACTGCACCAATTCCAAAGCCTGAAATTGCCGCGCCGCAACATTAAGCTGGGCCTGACCGGCTTGAAAGTGGGTGTTATAAACATCCAGGATATGACCGTTCACATCGTAACGCATCAGAAGTATGCCCTTCGATTCCTTCTCGTCCACGAAGCTGGCCTGGGCTTTGTAGTAAATCTTTTTCACTTCGATCAAAGGAAAATTGGAAAGACTCGCGAGGCCGGAGTTGCTGCGATTCCACCAGTAGGGTCTTTCATTGAAGTAGTACTTGTTCGGATGGCGGGCAGCGGCCAGAAGAATATCGCAGCTGGTGAAGCAACCCTGAATGCCGGCGATATCGAAGTCATCGAGTTTACTGCCGATGAGCGGCAGATTATTCGCTGAAGCCGTCTCTACCTGGTAGGTCAGTACAGAAAAAGTCAGAGGCGTTTCCGCGGGTTCGGCAGCCAGACCTGGTGCTCCATAATGGAGACTAAAGAGGCACAGAAGGCCCATCCATCGCTTCATATCGGTATCCTTGTCTTGGAAGTTCTTTCCCCTTTGTGCATTTTTTCGGGCGCCACGGTCAATGCAAAGTAGACGATTGCGACAAGATAAAGAGCCCAAACCTACCTCGGAGCCTGTGCGTTTGTGCAAAACAATTCTTTTCGCTTGACAGTTGGTTTAAGAGAACAACGCGTCGCTCGATTCGCCGACCCTACCTTCCTGAGGCTTGGCAAGGCTTTCACCGATTGGAGAACACTCCTACGCTCGAGATGGCGTGGAATTGCCTGGCAAAACAGTGATACTATGGGAGCATGTACTCCGTTTGTTACCGCAGGCGGTGGGATTTCCGCAGCCCTCTGCGTTCAGCTATTTTAAAGGAGCATCCATGGCCAACTATCAATCAGATCTGCGCGACATTAACTTCAACCTCTTTGACGTCCTTCAGGTGCAAAAGCATAGCTATGGACTGGAACGCTCGGATCTTGAAACCATCGTCAGTGAATTTGACAGTTTTGTCGGCAAGGAAATTTTCCCCACCCGCCAGAAGTCAGATGTCAATGGCGCGAAGTGGACCCCTGAGGGTGTGAAAGCTCCGGCCATTTTCCGCGATCCTACCCGCAAATTCTATGAAAATGGCTGGTTTGCCCTGGGTCTGCCCGATACAGTCGGCGGCAGCCCTGTACCCGAAGCCATCACCACCGCCTGTCTTTCGCTGGCAACCGGCGCAAACTGCGCCTGGTCCATGTATCCCGGCCTGACCAAAGCCGCTCTGAACGTGATTCTGCATGTCGGCAGCAAAGAGCAGCAGGCCGTCTATGTTCAGCCGATGGTCGAAGGCCGCTTCGGCGGTACGATGTGTCTGACCGAAGCCGATGCGGGCAGTGACGTCGGTAACCTGCGCTCGACCGCCAAGCCTTTGGGCAACGGTCGCTACTCGATCGAAGGCACCAAGATCTTCATCTCGTCCGGTGACAACGATCTTTATGAAAACATCGTGCACCTCGTGCTCGCCCGCACTCCCGGCGGCGCTCCCGGCACCAAGGGTCTTTCGCTCTTCATCGTGCCGAAATACAAAGTCAAGCCTGACGGCAGCAAGGGCGAATCGAACGATGTGAACTGCAGCAAGATCGAAGAGAAAATGGGCCTGCATGCGAATGCGACCTGCGAACTCGTCTTCGGCAAGAACAAGAAATGCGAAGGCTGGCTCATCGGCGAAGAATTCGATGGCATGAAGAACATGTTCATCATGATGAATGAAGCGCGCCTGTATTGTGGTGTGCAGGGTGAGTCCCAGGCGAACCTCGCCTACCAGCTCACCCATCAGTATGTGTTCGAACGCGTGCAGTTCGGCAAACCCATCATCGAGCATCCTGATGTCCGCCGCACCATGCTGAAGATGAGAGCCATGGCCCGCGGTCTGCGCGCGCTTTGCCTTTACACCGCCGACCTCTTTGATCGCAAGGAAGAGGATGAAGTGGGCCTTCTGACCCCGATCTGCAAAGCCTATGCTTCCGACGAAGCCATGCGTCTTTCCAGTGATGCGGTTCAAAGCCATGGCGGCTACGGCTTCTGCACTGAATACGGCATCGAGCAGTTCATGCGCGATATTAAAATCGCCGCCATCTATGAAGGCACCAACGCGATCCAGGCGATCGACTTCGTGATGCGGAAAATTTTGAAGGATAACGGCAAGACCTTCGGCAACCTCGGCAAGAAAATCATGGCCAGCATGCAAAAGCCCGACGCGCAGAAGCTCTTCCCGGCTGAACTCCAGACCCTCGGACTTTCCCTGCAGAAAGCTCAGGAGATCCTTCATAACTTCGGCAAGCTTGCGATGGCCGGTAAAATGGATGCGGTGCTCCTGCACTGCTCGGACTTCCTGAAGTACGCTGGTCACATCGTGACGGCATGGCGTCTTCTGGAGCACGCGCTCCTGGCAGAAAGCAAAATGGCGAGCGCCAGCGGCGAGGAAAAAGCCTTCCTGCAGACCAAGCAGCAGGACTTCCGCATTTTCTGCCAGTTCTTCGTGACGGAAAATATCGGCCTCGGCAAGCTCCTGGCCAACACCGACATTGACCTGACCTACAAAGCCTAAAAGTCAAAGCCCCGGAAAGTTCCGGGGCTTTTTTTTCATTCGCTTCCTATATCAATCAGCGGTACTGACTGCACGGCAATGAAAAGGGAAAAAGCCCAAGGCCCGAGCACCGCACCCGCCACGCCGAAGACCGCGATCCCCCCCACGATCGACATGAAGAGCCAGAAGAACGGCATATCGGTGGCCCCGGAACTCGATCCTTTCATAAGGAGCGGCCGCAGGACGTTATCCGCAAGCCCAATGACGATCGACATGCCCAGTATGAAAATTCCGGCAAATACCCGGTCGTGATAGAAGGACCAGATCGCTGCCGAGATCATGACCGGCGCCGTTCCAAAAACGGGTATGAACGAGAGGAAGAACGCGAGCGCGCCCCACAGATAAAACTTCGGAACGCCAAAGACCGCCAGGGTCAGCACCACCATCAAAGACTGCACCAAAGACAGGACAATGCTCGCAAGCACCATCGCGCGCAGAACATCGCCCAGGGTCGAGGCCAGCATTCCCCGCTGCTCACCCCAAGGGATGAGCCTAGGCAGAAGAGCCTGACGCTGACGTTTGCCATAGACGAGGAAGTAAACCCAGGCCATCCAGGTGACGAAAAGAAAGAGCAGAAGTTCTGGAGTCGCACTCAAAGCCGATCCCAAAAATCCGGCGATGTTGCGAAGCATCGGCTGCATAAATTCACGTAGGCGGCCCTGCATATCGGCGAAAGAGAGATTAAAGCCTGTGCTCTGCAGGAGCGGGGTGATTTTCATATCCATCCAGCTCAGGATCTTGTATCCGGTTTCAACGGCGGATTCATTGCCGCTCATGCCTTCCCAAAAGCTTAAGAGCTCTTTGGTCGCCGACCATGTAAGCAGCATCAGAGGCACAATGAAGAGCCCTTGGACCACAGCCACCATGCCGACAGCCACCGCCCAACGCCAGATCGGTCGCGTCAGACGCCAGCGTTCAATCAAACGCTCCACAGGGCCTTCACAAAGATAGGCAAGCGTGATGCCGGTAGCCATGGGGAACCAAAAAGGTTTGAGCACGATCAGGCAAAACACGACGACCAGAACAAAGAAAACCCGCCGCCGAAGCTGCATGCAGTCCCCCAAACAGAATAAAAAAAGGCTGGAAGCCCCACCCTCAGATACTTATTAGCATCCTCCGGGCTGTGCATCCAGCCTTTGAATCTTACCGATTCAATCTTAGTAGCGGCCACCGCGCGAGCGGTTGTTATATCCACCGCCGCCGCCGCCGCCGCCTTCACGAGGCGCCATAGGCTTGGCTTCGTTGACGGTCAAAGGACGGCCCGAGAAATCCTGGCCGTTGAAACGGTCGATAGCGGCCGTTGCTTCGGCATCGCTCGACATTTCAACAAAACCAAAACCTTTGCTACGGCCGGTTTCACGGTCAAAGATAACTTTGGCCGACTCAACCTGACCAACTTCCGAAAATGTGTCCATGAGGACCTGATCGGTTGCAGAGAAGGGAAGATTGCCGACGTATAATTTTTTGCCCATGAGAACCTCCTTAAGGCCAGGGCGCCACTAAAGAGGACTGAGGCACAAGACCCGAACTCAGTAGAAGCAGAGTGACACTATCTCGTACTCTAGCAGGAATTTGGACACATGTCCTCCTGCTTTCCAAAAAAAATTTTTACCAGGTCAGGACCGCTTACTCCCCCACCACAACGGGTAGCGTGACACTGGGTGCCTCGTAAACGACATCAACTTTCAACTGCACGCGACCATTCAATGGAACATCCAAAGCAGCATCGACCACCTCATAAAGCTTACTGCCGCCCGGTCCAAAAACCGTCAGCGTGTAAGCATAACGCGAACCAGCGATCAGATTCAGGCGATCGCTGAGGGCATAACTGCCGTCCTTGAGGATCAGGCTCGTTTCAAAGCGGCCGCTGCCCTCCAAGGCAACACTCAGTCGGACGTCCTGGACCCATTTTTGATTGCCGGCCTCGCTGGCCGTCGTCACCGCCTGAAGAAATCCACGAACCACAGCGGCCTCGTCGTCCTTGACCTGTGTATTATTAGGAGGCATCTTCGGAACGCCATCACCCCCGGTGAAGGACTTCGTCATCTTGCCGAGAATTTGAGCGAGGGATTCGCCAGCCGCATTCTTATAAGGATAACTTTGCAGGTCCAGTCCTGCGGAAGGACGGGCTCCACTGTTATGACAGGATTGGCATTTGTAGTTTTTCAAAAGAGCCCGCACGGCCTCGGGCTCGGTGGGTGTGGTCGCGGGGGTCTCGGGAAAATTCACAAGCTGAAGCGCAAGACTCAGATCGAGGTCGACTGCAGTGGGCAAAAGCGGTTTCAGGATAAGCTGCGGCAGCGTCTGGGCACCCGGATTGATGATGGCGCGCAGACTTCCCTCAGCCAACGGCTGAGCCTTTTCATCCAGAAGCGAAACCTGAAATTCGATCTCGCCCAGCGGCAGACCTTCCAGAGCATAAAGTCCAGCCTCTGTAACGGGAAACTTGTAGGCGTCGCGTATTTCGGCTCCCAGTCCCGCCTTGTCCACTTTGAAGGCACGAATAACCAAAAGGTCGGCGCTGCGCCCCAATTCTGCCAGCGCGGTGCGGGGCAGGCTCAAGGTCGCGGAATTCGCACCGGGCTGTTCGTTCGCAACCGGATTGAGCGGGGCAACTTTTTGAGCTTCCAGACAGGCGCTCAGGCTGAGGACCGTGAGCAATGCGAAGGACAAGCCGACTGACTTCATGGACGTCTCCCTTTATAGACGATCGAGGCACGATGCCTTTTATGTGAAACTGTCAAACTTCTAGCAGGGGACGGCGCGTCTGGGTACTGCAAAAAAAAGAAAAGCCTAAAATCCCCTCGGCTTCCTCCTGTTCAACACTTCGACAATTCTGTCGGACACCACGAATCGCGCTAAGGACGCGGCTTCGCTCGCGTAATCGCAGAACTGTATTTGGGCAAAGCGGCCCTGAAGGCGTCAGGGGCTCGGGGGAAAATGGGCAGGAGTCAGCGCGGCAAGACCCGTAATCCATGGACATTGCCAGGGAAATTACTCATCCAAATGAGCTAAGCCGCCGACCGTCCTGGCCCTGGCACGAAAGATGAACTAATACCGCACAACAGCATCCCACAATGAGTACACAGCAGAACCAGAGGAATGGAACATGAAAGCTACTTTTGCTCGCAATGTGTTGGTGGTCTTGAGTTTGAACATGCTGGCCCTTGCCTGCGGACAAAGAACAAGCGACACCCCCACACTCGGTGTCTCCGCGCAGCAAGCTGCGAATAGCAATGATCGTACGGCTGAACTTGAAAAATTGATTCGTGATCAATCCGAAGCTCTGACGAAACTGAGCACGGACAAAGCCACTCTTAAAGAACGCGCCGATGGCCTTGACGCGCAGATCAAGAATTTGAATGAGCAGCTCGCCACGAATAAGACTCTGACCGAAACACAAAAAACCGAAATGCAGGCCAAGATCACCAAACTGGAGTCGGACAAGACCTCACTGGAAAAGCAGATAGCTGAACTTGACGCCAAGAACAAGCAGCTGACGACCGACCTGAACAATGCAAAACTGGAAAACGATCGCCTGCAGCGTGAACTGAATGCTGCTCGCGCCGCTGCCAACAATACAGCCGCTGCTCCTGCCGCCACGACCACGACGATTACGGGCAGCAAGCTCTACGGTTTCAAGTATGCAGATCCCAACAAGGTGAAAAACGACTGCCTTGGCATTCCCGGCAACAGCACGCTGGATAACGTTCAGATGACCTCGGCCCCCTGCGTGACCGGCGCTCAGAACCAGCAGTTTGCGATCCCTGATCCGGTCCCCACGTTCTTCACGATCAAGCCACGTCTTTCCGCGAAGTGCCTGACTGTGATCAGCGCGGCAGAAAACGCAGCCGTGGTTCAAAGGTCCTGCACCAATACCACGGATCAGTCCTGGGAATTCTTTGTCCGCGGCGCTGCGGAATTCCGCCTGCGCAATCAATTCAGCGGCAAATGCCTTAAGATCCAGGCCGATGGCAAGATCATCCAAGGTGATTGTAATCTGAATTCCACTTACTTCAGCTGGTTCGTAGCCGGCTAAAGATCCCCTCCCCCCAAAGTGGAAACGGCCCCCGGTATTTCCGGGGGCTATTTTATTTTGCAGCGCCGCCTGCGGTCTGTTATGATCCCGCCCTTTCCACTGCTGCTGTAGAAAGCCTATGAAAAGCCAAATCATTCTGAAACCCGGTAAAGAAAAATCCATAAAGAACGGCCACCCCTGGATCTTCAGCGGCGCGATTCAACGCGTCCAAAACGCGAGCGAAGCGGGGGTCAACGTCGATGTCTGTGATCATAAGGGGCAATTCCTAGCGCGAGCCTATTACAATCCCAAGGGTTCCTTGGCGGCCCGCATCTTCAGCCGCCGCGCCGGCCAGGAGCTGGATCAGGCCTTTTTGGAACAGCAGATCCATGCCGCTCTGGCTCGCCGCCCCGCCCTGCGTCCAGGCTTTCAGACCATGCATCGGGTCGTGGCCTCGGAGGCGGATTTTCTGCCCGGACTGATCGTGGATCAGTATGCCGAGCACCTTGTCTTTCAAATTTTGACAGCGGGCATGGAGCGCTGCCGGGATGCGATTGTTGCGGCTCTCAAAAGCATCTTCAATCCGAAGGTGCTGATTGAACGAAGTGATGAAGCCATCCGGGTGAAAGAAGGCCTGACCGAACGCAAGGAAATCCTTCTGGGTCGCGCGGAAGATGTGCGAACGGTGGGGCATGAAAACGGAATGGCTCTGACCGTGGATTGTTGGGAAGGGCACAAGACCGGATTCTATCTGGATCAAAGACTCGCGCGTCAGGCCGTGGAATCCTATGCGAAGGGCGCCGAGGTCCTCAACTGCTTCAGCTATACCGGCGGCTTTTCCATAGCCGCAAAACGCGGCGGGGCGAAGCGCGTGATCAGCGTCGATGAAAGCAAGGCCGCTCTTGAAATCCTCGCCGGCAACTGGCAGGCGAATCCCGGCCATGAAGAATGCCAGATGGAAAATGTTCGCGCTGATGTCTTCGCCTATCTGCGTCAGCTCAGGGATCAGGGGGCGCGCTTCGATATGATCATCATGGATCCTCCGAAGTTCGTGAGCGATCGCGCGCATATCGATCGCGCCTGTCGCGGTTATAAGGATCTAAACCTCCTTGCCATGCAGCTTTTAAGGGAAGGCGGTATCCTTGCCACCTTCTCCTGTTCCGGGCTCATCAGTCGTGATCTTTTTCAGAAGGTGGTGTTTGGAGCCTCGGTGGATGCGGGTGTGGAGATGCAGATTCTGCATCAGCTTTCGCAGGCCGATGATCATCCCCTGCTTCTCAGCTTTCCGGAATCGCTGTATCTCAAGGGTCTGCTCGGGCGCAAAGTCAGTTTGAATTAGGAGTGTCTGTGTCCCTGCCTTCCCAAGTTGATACGGGTCACCGTGGTTATCTTTTCGCTGGATTTGCCAGTCTTTTTGCAGCCGCGTTCATTGATAACGCGCGGGGTCCGGTTCTGCCCGTCCTCTGCGCGCAGCTGAATATTCCCTATGAAACAGCCGGGCTTTTTTTAATGATAGGGAACGTCGCGGCTGTGCTGGTGACCTTTACGCTGGGTCGGCTTTTGCCGCGTATCGGTGATCGCAAAGCGGCCATCATAACGAGCTGGCTCGCGGTTTTGCCTGGACTCCTGGCGCCTTTCATCAGCAGTCGCGCAAGCCTTTTATCTTTGGGTCTGATGCTGGGCGCGTCGGTGTCCCTGGTCGGATCCCTGAG